>NZ_JBGIWG010000010.1:0-190596 GCF_041320715.1 Enterobacter sp. KB-221C9 | reverse complement strand
GTATAATATTATTTTTAACAAGTCTCGTTCAGGATCTACATCTATATCTCAAGACTACTGCAATCTGATAGTTAAAATAAATGGCGCTATTAGTGACTCAAATACTGCATGTTCACAAGCTAAATCAGGTTCTTTCTCTTACGTAAGGCATCAAAATAACATCACAACTTTGCTTCGAGATTTTGGGATAATCCATCCTCGATTGCCTAGAAATGATTACTATGAGGTCGAAGATCAAGTTTTTGAATTGATAGATAATATAAATAGAGAGTTTTGTTATTCATCATCCATAGAACCGTTAGTAAAAAGACTGTATAGATAGTGACTGCAGGTTGATCAATACGATTGTGGTTGATAGTGAAATAGATGAAAATTGGGTTAGTAGTATTTAAAAAAAAAGGCATAAAAATATGAAAGAGCCATTATTGGTAGCTGACAATTCCATCTAAAAGGAGATGTCAGTTTTTGCCACCAGACGGAAATATAATAAGGTCATAAGTTCCGTGATGAGCACCGAAAAGACGTCTTCTGCTGCGGTCCTGAACCGCTGCGCCCACGAATTTTGCAATCCTACAAAATTGTCTGTAAGGGATTACTTTCCCATCTTGGCATGAACATGTTCCCCACACAGGAGAAGGGCACCATGACCCATAAAAAAAGGATTGTCATCGTAGGTGCTGGGATCGCTGGCGTATCTATCGCATGGCATCTCGCCCACCGTGAATTTGACGTCACCCTCGTTGAACAGGATATGCCTGCGTCAGGTGCAACCGGCAGCGCGTTTGGCTGGCTGACCGGTGTGGTGAAGGATGATGCGGCTGACGTGCTTATCCGGCGAGCTGCACTTGCGGACTGGCGCAGGCTGGAAGAACACATACCGGAACTGAACATTAAATGGAGCGGTTCGTTAACCTACGGCCCGGCATCCGGGTCCTGCCTGCAGGACGAACGTCTCCTCCACAAGGCGGAGATTGCCCGCCTTGAACCTGCTTTGAACAATCCTCCCTCAGAGGCCCGCTATGCTGCAAAAGATGGTGCCATTGACGCCGCCAGCGCAACGCGACTATTGCTCGACAAAGCCTGTGAGAAGGGCGTCGTCCTAAATACCCAAACAACCGTTACGGGCCTTTACATGTCTGAAGGGAAGGTAACAGGCGTCCTGACCTCTCGGGGGAAGCTGGCCGCAGATTGCGTCGTGCTGGCCTGCGGTACAGGAATTCCAGCGCTGACTGAGCGGGTGGGTATTCATGTTCCGGTTTTGTCATCACCGGCCATATTGCTGCGCTTTGCGGCCTCCCGGAACGTGGTCAACACGATCCTCTCCGGTGATGATATTGAGGTTCGGCAAGCGCACAACGGGGATTTATTAGCCGCAGAAGATTACCCGGCAAGCGGCAACGTCAGAGAAACGGCGGAGGCTGCACAACGCGCGGTAAGAGGCAGGCTTACGGGCGCAGAGTCGGCTGCTCTGATCCAGTACTTAACAGGAGAGCGTCCTGTTATTCAGGATGGGTATCCCGTTCTTGGTTTTGCTGATGAGAATAGGACGGTTTACGTCGCCTCTATGCACCCAGCCGTTACGTGCGCAGCGACGATTGGCAGACTGGTATGCGAAGAATTATGCGACGGTCAGAGCAATGCAATCCCGCAAAGTTACCGGCCCTCTCGCTTTATAGATAAATAGCGTTCGTGGAAAGATATCACTACCGACATGAACGATGGCGTGATGTAAATCGTAAATGAGCCTCTACCGCATGAAGAGGTTGTTTCAACGATGAGACGAAGTACGTATAGTAGTATGACATTACAAGACATGAAAATATGACTATGTTCAGAATCCTCGCCTCGGCTTCACTCCTGCTGTTTCCAATAATTTGCTTTGCGGCCTCGCATGAAGAGGTATTGCGTTTAAATGCAGAACAAAAGGTTGGTAGTGAGGTTGTTTGTCATGTTCCACTGAATATTATTGTGGATCAGAAGCCCGTCACACTTGATTTTAAAAACAGTATGACCGTGATTTCAAATCAAGGTAACAATCGAACGTATCAGGTCATCACAACATTTGTACCCTATGGCACAGCCACAGCTGTGATCACACAACGCTATCGCCTCAACGTCATAACTGATGAAACAGGCCAAATACATAAAATCGATCCGAACAGTGTTAGCGTAACCAGTCCATACTCTTCGGAGATGGCCCAAAAAAATGAGACCCAGCTTCGCAGTGCCCCAGAGAGTTATCAATCTGACAGCATGGTTACAGTGACCGATTTCCCGAACTACACCATTCAAGGTTATGAAAATGGTCCTGTCACTCGGTGTGCTATTTTGTCTAAACACGAGTAGTTATCGCCACCCGGATAAATATGGGTTAAGTATGAGCCGAGGGTTAACTGTTAAGCTGTTACAACAATTCGCACTGATTAAAGGGCAATAAATAAAGGGCTGCTTACACTCTAATGATTATATAGCGTGCCGGTAACCACATCTGCCTTTGGCTAAAACTGACATTGCAAGAATAGTAGGTCTGATTTGGACGAGGAGCGGAAGTTTAATTTTCTACTATTTTTAGCTGCCAGATTCTGGAAGAATTAATATATAGCATACTATTTTTGCGACCCACTACCAGTGCTCCGGATATATTGATCATATGCGTAAATTACAAAAACTAATTGCAGCCGAGCGTACCAACTTTTCACCGTACAGCAGCCTCTCTCCGAAGGAGATATCTCGTATCGCATCTAAATGTCGGAAGGATGAAGTTGCCGATGCGCATATCTTGATAAAGGAGTTCATGGCTGAGTTGGCCACAGTTCCTGATTGGGATGGTGATACACATGATGACATCTGGAGGTCCATCGAACTGTTCAGAGCAATCCTGCAAAAGGTGAAATAAAAATGATGCTAGCGTCCCTTCTTGGCACGATGTTGCAACAGCCGCTACTTTGGGGTTGACCAGATCACAGCCTCTAGCCTGGAAATGTACGGCGAGGTATTGCGAACCTGCTTTTGCCTTTCAGTCTACGTTAAGACGCAGCTGTTACAGGGCTGAGACGAGCTTTCTGATCTTTTCAGCCTTTTCAAAATGGTCCAGCTTCATCTCCATAATCCACCAGTGCGCCACTTCCATAAGCAGTTCAGGATCGTCATTTTTATTAGCAAAAAAAGCATAAAACGAAAGCCCAACATCGCTTCCCTTAGAGGCGATTTTTGAATCACAGATCCTAATGATTTTTTCCTTCATTCCTTGCCGCACGTCATCTCCTTTACGCTTTACATATTCTGGCTAAAAAAAGCCGCAAGCAGATGGCTGCTTACGGCTCCAGGGGCGGTGATGATTTTTCTGACAATCAGGCCGCTTTCACAGCCCTGATTTTTTTCGTATCAGCCGCGTCGGATTCTGCTTTATCCGTTGCAGCTGGGGCATTGAGATCGGGAAGCTTGCTGGTACGCAGAATATACTGCACGGTCTCTTTCTGCTCGGCGAGATACAGGCCAAGATTTTCTGCCTGCGTTTCATCCATCTGCATTCCGCTTTGCAACAGCCAGTCGGTGAACGCGTCTGCCATATCGAGCAGCTTGTCGTGAGCGTCAGCCTCTTTCTTACTGGCAAATGTCATTTTCTCTTCACCTTTTCTTACGACAACAAATTTTGTTTCAACAGCCATTATGCGCACCTCATACTGTAATTATATACAGTATAACAGTTCCGGGTTTATGTTGCAGCTAAAAATTGCTCACATTTTAGCGAGCAGGGGGCACATTCGAAAATCGTGCGCTAATCGCATCACGTTCATAGCCCTGGGGCTGCGTCAGTATCTGGTATAAATCAGGGCGGCGACCGTGGATCCAGCGGCGTCCGGTGCTCATAGCAAGCAGGCTTAAATCGAGTTCAGCGCTTACCATCGCATCTTCAGCCGCCCAGGTTTCGTTCACGATCCTGCCATACGGGTCGAGGATCATGGCATTGCCCGTGCGCACTTCGTCGTCATCGGCACCGACACCGTTGCTGAAGAGAAGAAATAACCCGTTGTCATGCGCGCGGGCAGGCAGCCAGCGCATGAGCCATTCCCGACCGCTTGGCCCTTTGAAAGCCGCGGTAATTTCTTCCTTGCGCGTTTCCCGCTCCTCCCAGAGCGCCAGCGGAATAGGCTTCATCCCGTGTGGGCTGCGAGAATCCGTACCGCCCGTTTGATGCGGCGCGATAAGAATATCGGCACCCAGAAGCGCCGTCGCGCGCACATTTTCGACCAGATTATTGTCCCAGCAAATCAGGATACCGACCTTCACGCCCCACGGCGTATCAAAAACGGTAAAGCTGTCCCCGCTGCTGATGGCCGGATGTTCAAAAGCATGGAGTTTACGATGCGTATGCATTGAGCCGTCCGGCATGCAGGCAACATATGCATTGTAGAGGCGGCCATCGTCGGCGCGTTCAATAAGACCGGCGCCAATAAGCATTTGATGTTTTATCGCCAGGGAACGAATGAGCGTCAGGGAAGGGCTGTCTGCAATTGGCTCTGCCAGCGCAGACACCTCCGCTGCGGTGAGCTTAGGGACATGCCAGTAGCCGGTGATACACATTTCAGGGAAAGTGAGAATCTTCACCTGCTCAAGGGCAGCCCGTTCAATAAATTTCTCCATTATCAGGAGATTGTATTTTTTGTTACTGGCCTGATGCTGAAACTGTACGGTTGCCGCCTTTAAGGATGTCAGTGCGTTCATGTTGCGTCTCCGGTTGTCATCGAGACTGAATTACATAACGATTGCCGATAACTGTATAATCAAATCATTTCCGAATTCGATAACCATCTGGAATGCAAAAATGAACACCCGGTTGCTAAAGGCCTTTTTGATACTGGCTGAAAAAGGAAATTATGCCGATGCGGCGCGGGCGCTGTTTATCTCACAGCCGGCATTGACCAAACAGATCAATCTCCTCGAATCCCTGGTGAATATGTCTCTTTTTTCACGAGGTCGTCACGGCGCAATACTGACGGCCAGCGGCAGGCGTTTGCTGCCAGAGGCTGAAAAAGTCGTCAGGCAAAGCCAGCTATTTATACAGCATGCTGAGCGGGTATCGAAAGGAGTTGAAGGGCATATCGCCGTCGGGTTCGGACTTTCAAGCTTTTATCTGGCGCCACGCTGTATCGCTGACTTTCGTCGAGACTACCCGGAAGTAGAACTGTCATTGACGGATCTGCCTTCCTTCCAGCAGTACGAGCGATTGCAAAACGATGAGCTACAGGTCGGTTTTGTCAGGGTTCCTCCCCCCGTGGCGCTTGAATACCTGCCGTTATTTACCGATCGGCTGGTTCTGGTTGCACCCGCCGCGTCGCCGACGATGTCTGTTGGCGAGTGGCTGACGAAACGCCCTCTGTTGCGGCTGTATGATGAGCGGGGACGGGGCTTAAACGCGCAGATTGACCGCTTCCTGCACGACAACGGCCTTTTCGTCTCATCGACTCAGCTGACTGACGATATCCAAACTATCGTCGCGATGGTGGTTGCGGGTATCGGTGTGGCCATTCTGCCCACCAGCGTGACGCATATCGCGCCGCCGGAGCTGGCGATTATTCCGCTAACGGGGGAGTCCATCAGCTGGAAGGTGGGCATCGCCTGGGACGTAGGCAGGGAGGATCTCATCCGTGACAACTTCATTGCTAGCGTAGCTGCTGCGTTTCCGGGCCAGCCATGCTGCGCCGCCATGCCCCAGGCGCCTGACCATACTGACGCTTAAAGCTGCGGTTGAAGGACTGCTGGGAGTCAAAGCCCAGCGCGATCGCCACGTTCAGAATCGGTTCATCGCTGCGGGTTAAGCGCTCAACCGATTTTTGCAGCTTTTGCGCGCGAATATACCCGGCGAGGGGATAGCCCGTATGCTCTTTGAACAGGCGCTGAAGGTGCCATTTTGAGTAGCCGGAACGCCTGGCGACGGACTCAATGTCCAGACGGCTATCCAGGTTGTTGTCGATCCAGTCGAGTAAATCATGCATAAATGCGCCAGTGTTCATCTGGTTACCCCCACGCTGTCTGCCTAAAAGTATCTTTGTCTGTTGCATTAAAAGGTGGCGCGTTTTTGTATTAATTGCAAGTTTTATTGTTGCATTTAAAGCCTTGACCGAAACGGGTCTTTTTACATCCGCTCAAATAGCACATAAAGTGCAACAATTATTCTTGCACTTAGTTAAGCGCCTTCCTACAATCGCCGCGATAGTGTATTCGCAACTGTTACAGTTTTGTGGCGATGAACGACACAAATGGCCTTAAGACAGCCACCGGACAAAGGAAGTGGCGCGGTGCCTCCTGCTGCGTCTTGCCCGGCGGCGACAATTACCGGAATAAAAATAATGAGCCTGCAAAAAACCTGGGGTAACTTTCATCTGAACGCGCTGGGGGTCATGTTGCTCTCCGTGCTGCTCGTCGGATGCGACAACAGCGTCGCGCAAAATGCCGCGCCGCCTGCGCCCGCCGTCAGCGCTGCTGACGTGGTGGTGAAATCCATTAGCCAGTGGGATAGCTTTAACGGCCGGATTGAGGCGGTGGAGAGCGTTCAGCTTCGTCCGCGCGTTTCCGGCTACATTGATAAAGTGAATTACACCGACGGCCAGGAAGTGAAGAAGGGCGAGGTGCTGTTCACGATTGATGACCGAACCTATCGCGCGGCGCTGGAACAGGCGCAGGCGAACCTGGCGAGAGCCAAAACGCAGGCCAGCCTGGCACAAAGCGAGGCTAACCGTACCGATAAGCTGGTCAATACCAACGTTGTCTCCCGCGAAGAGTGGGAGCAGCGTCGTTCGGCCGCCACTCAGGCGCAGGCCGATATTCGCGCCGCGCAGGCGGCAGTGGACGCCGCGCAGCTCAACCTGGACTTCACCAAAGTCACCGCGCCTATCGACGGTCGCGCCAGCCGGGCGCTGATCACCAGCGGGAACCTGGTGACTGCGGGCGACACCGCCAGCGTCCTCACCACGCTGGTCTCGCAGAAAACCGTTTACGTCTACTTTGACGTGGACGAGTCAACCTACCTTCACTACCAAAATCTGGCCCGCAGCGGGCAGGGGGCGTCCAGCAATAACACGGCGCTTCCGGTTGAGATTGGCCTGACGGGCGAGGAGGGCTATCCCCATCAGGGCAAAGTGGACTTCCTGGATAACCAGCTGACGCCGAGCACCGGCACCATCCGCATGCGCGCGCTGCTGGATAACGCGCAGCGTCAGTTCACGCCGGGACTTTTTGCCCGCGTACGCCTGCCGGGCAGCGCGGAGTTCAAAGCCACGCTTATCGACGACAAAGCGGTGCTGACCGATCAGGATCGTAAATACGTCTATATCGTCGATAAAGAGGGGAAAGCGCAGCGTCGTGACATCACGCCGGGCCGTCTGGCAGACGGTTTACGCATCGTGCGGCAGGGGCTGAACCCTGGCGATAAAGTCATCGTCGAGGGTTTACAAAAAGTGTTTATGCCGGGTATGCCGGTTAACGCCAAAACCGTTGCCATGACCGCCGCCAGCGCCCTCAACTGATCCCTTGACCTGAGAATCCAACCCATGGACTTTTCCCGCTTTTTCATCGACAGGCCGATTTTTGCCGCGGTGCTGTCGATTCTGATTTTTATCACAGGGTTAATCGCCATCCCGCTGCTGCCGGTGAGCGAATACCCTGACGTCGTGCCGCCAAGCGTGCAGGTGCGCGCGGAGTACCCGGGCGCCAACCCGAAAGTGATTGCCGAGACCGTGGCGACGCCGCTGGAAGAGGCGATCAACGGCGTTGAGAACATGATGTACATGAAGTCCGTCGCGGGTTCCGATGGCGTGCTGGTGACCACCGTCACCTTCCGTCCGGGAACCGACCCGGATCAGGCGCAGGTTCAGGTGCAAAACCGCGTCGCGCAGGCCGAAGCGCGTCTGCCGGAAGACGTGCGGCGTTTGGGCATTACCACTCAGAAACAGTCCCCGACGCTGACGCTGGTGGTGCATCTGTTTTCGCCTAACGGCAAGTATGACTCCCTGTATATGCGTAACTACGCCACGCTGAAGGTGAAGGACGAGCTGGCGCGCCTGCCCGGCGTCGGCCAGATCCAGATTTTCGGCTCGGGTGAATACGCAATGCGCGTCTGGCTGGATCCCAACAAGGTGGCGGCCCGCGGGCTAACCGCGTCGGACGTGGTGACGGCGATGCAGGAGCAGAACGTGCAGGTGTCCGCCGGGCAGCTTGGCGCCGAGCCGCTGCCGAAAGAGAGCGATTTCCTGATCTCCATTAACGCCCAGGGCCGTCTGCATACCGAAGAAGAGTTTGGCAATATTGTCCTGAAAACGACGCAGGACGGTACGGTCGTCCGCCTGCGCGACGTGGCGCGTATCGAAATGGGGTCCGGCAGCTATGCGCTGCGTTCCCAGCTGAACAATAAAGACGCGGTCGGGATTGGTATTTTCCAGTCTCCGGGGGCGAACGCCATTGATTTGTCTAACGCGGTGCGCGCGAAAATGGACGAATTGTCCACGCGCTTCCCGGCGGACATGAAGTGGGCGGCACCTTACGATCCGACCGTTTTCGTGCGCGACTCCATCCGCGCGGTGGTGCAAACGCTGCTGGAAGCGGTGGTGCTGGTGGTGCTGGTGGTGATCCTGTTCCTGCAAACCTGGCGCGCGTCGATCATTCCGCTGATCGCGGTGCCGGTTTCGGTGGTGGGTACCTTCAGCATTCTCTACCTGCTGGGCTTCTCGCTGAATACCCTGAGCCTGTTCGGGCTGGTGCTGGCCATCGGTATCGTGGTGGATGACGCCATCGTGGTGGTGGAAAACGTCGAGCGAAATATCGAAGAGGGGCTTGCTCCGCTTGCGGCGGCGCATCAGGCGATGCGCGAAGTGTCCGGGCCGATCATCGCGATTGCGCTGGTGCTGTGCGCGGTGTTTGTGCCGATGGCGTTCCTCTCGGGCGTTACCGGGCAGTTCTACAAGCAGTTTGCGGTGACGATCGCGATTTCCACGGTCATCTCCGCCATTAACTCGCTGACGCTCTCTCCGGCGCTGGCGGCACTGCTGTTAAAACCGCACGGCGCGCCGAAGGATTTCCCGACCCGGCTTATCGATCGTCTGTTCGGCTGGATTTTCCGTCCGTTTAACCGCTTTTTCCACCGCAGCTCGAACGGCTATCAGGGGCTGGTGGGCAAAACGCTGGGACGACGCGGCTCGGTATTTGTGGTGTATCTGCTGCTGCTCTGTGCCGCAGGCGTCATGTTTAAAGCGGTGCCCGGCGGGTTTATTCCGACGCAGGATAAGCTGTACCTGATTGGCGGCGTGAAAATGCCGGAAGGTTCGTCGCTGGCGCGCACCGATGCGGTGATCCACAAAATGAGCGAAATCGGGATGAATACCGAAGGCGTGGACTACGCGGTTGCGTTCCCGGGGCTGAACGCGCTGCAGTTCACCAACACGCCGAATACCGGGACGGTGTTCTTCGGCCTGAAGCCGTTCGACCAGCGTAAACATACTGCGGCGGAAATTAACGCGGAGATCAACGCGAAAATCGCGCAAATTCAGGAAGGCTTTGGCTTCTCCATCCTGCCGCCGCCGATTTTAGGGCTGGGTCAGGGGTCGGGCTATTCCCTGTACATCCAGGATCGCGGTGGTCTGGGCTATGGCGCGCTGCAAAATGCGGTAAACACCATGTCCGGCGCGATTATGCAGACGCCGGGAATGCACTTCCCGATCTCAACCTACCAGGCTAACGTTCCGCAGCTGGACGTGCAGGTCGACCGCGATAAGGCGAAAGCGCAGGGCGTATTGCTGACCGATCTTTTCGGTACGCTGCAAACCTATCTGGGCTCGTCGTACGTGAATGACTTCAACCAGTTCGGGCGTACCTGGCGCGTGATGGCGCAGGCCGACGGGCAGTTCCGCGACAGCGTGGAAGACATTGCGAATCTCCGCACCCGTAACAGCCGGGGCGAAATGGTGCCGATTGGCAGCATGGTGAAAATCACGACCACCTACGGGCCGGATCCGGTGATTCGCTACAACGGTTACCCGGCGGCGGATTTGATTGGCGATGCCGACCCGCGCGTGCTTTCGTCTGCGCAGGCGATGACGCAGCTGGACGCGATGTCTAAGCAGATCCTGCCGAACGGGATGAACATTGAATGGACGGACCTGAGCTTCCAGCAGGCGACGCAGGGCAATACAGCGCTGATCGTCTTCCCGGTCGCGGTGCTGCTGGCGTTCCTGGTGCTGGCGGCGCTGTATGAAAGCTGGACGCTGCCGCTGGCGGTGATCCTCATCGTGCCGATGACCATGCTCTCCGCGCTGTTTGGCGTCTGGCTGACCGGTGGCGATAACAACGTCTTCGTGCAGGTAGGGCTGGTGGTACTGATGGGGCTGGCCTGTAAAAACGCGATTCTTATCGTGGAGTTTGCCCGCGAGCTGGAAATTCAGGGCAAAGGCATTATGGAAGCCGCGCTGGAGGCGTGTCGCCTGCGTTTACGCCCGATTGTGATGACCTCCATCGCCTTTATTGCCGGGACCATTCCGCTGATCCTCGGCCACGGCGCGGGCGCAGAAGTGCGCGGCGTCACCGGCATCACGGTCTTCTCCGGGATGCTTGGCGTGACGCTGTTTG
The DNA here is from genome assembly GCF_041320715.1 of Enterobacter sp. KB-221C9. NCBI lineage: Bacteria > Pseudomonadati > Pseudomonadota > Gammaproteobacteria > Enterobacterales > Enterobacteriaceae > Enterobacter > Enterobacter sp. KB-221C9. The sequence goes on along the minus strand of NZ_JBGIWG010000010.1, from coordinate 179,979 downwards.
GTCTGTTCCTGACGCCGGTATTTTATGTGACGCTGCGTAAGTTCGTGACGCGCGGCAAAAAAGAGGAAAGGGACGTTCTGCCCGCATAGGGACGTTGCCGATAATAAAAAACCGCCTTCACTGTGAAGGCGGTTTTTTTATATCAGAATGTAGGCCGGGTAAGCGCAGCGCCACCCGGCAAGATCGTTACGACGTTTTTTGATACTGGGCAATAAGGTCGGGGAGCGGATCCCATCCGCTGCTGTCGGCGTTTTTGACCGCTTCCAGGGCGCTTGCCACGGTGTGGCGGGCTAATACCGCTAACGACGCCTGCTCAGCTTCTTCGGAGATAGACTTGAAGTACCAGCAGGCGTTAGCGCTGACCACGCAGCGGGCCGGTACGTCAGGGCGCGAGGCCCAGAGCTTTTTATCTTCGATGACCGAAAGGTAGATGTCGCGCAGGGTGATCTCTTCCGGCGGGCGGCCAAGATGAATTGAGCCGTTACGGCCAAGCGTTGAGACGATAATGCCGTCGCGCGTCAGCGGAACCATCAATTTGCGGATGAAGCTCGGGTTTGCTTCCAGGCCGTAGGCCAGAATTGCACTCGTCGAACGTTCGCCCAATTGCTCCGCCATCGCTACGCTGAGAACCATCTGCAAAGCTGTCGGGAAGCGGTAATCTAACATTTTTGTATCCTGGGTCGCGGTGAATCTTGTTCTTTTTGGCACCGCAGAGGTGAATAAGCAATAAACAACAATATAACAAATACGGTAATTATTTTGAAGCAATCTGCGGCATTTGCGATCGAACACCCTTTTCCTGTTTAGCTAAACGTGCGGTTCGGGAAGTCAACCGTCACCATCAGGCCACCTTCTGCGGAAGTGCTCAGGTTTACGCTGCTGCTGTGCTGCTGCGCCACAGCTTTGACGATGGCAAGCCCCAGCCCGCTGCCGCTTTGCACCTGATTGGGATCGCGAAAAAACCGGTCGAAAGCGCGCTCCCGCAGCTCAACCGGAATACCCGGCCCTGCATCTGACACGCGAAGCCGCGCGAAGCAATCTAATGTACGGGCATCGACCTGAATCCGCCCGCCCTCAGGACTGTACTTCACGGCGTTCTCAATGAGGTTATCAATGAGCGACACCAGGCGTTCCCTGACGCCTGGGACCCAGATTTCATCCTCGGCGAAGAATTCCAGCTCAATCCTGCGCGCAGAAGCCAGCGGCTCCAGCTCGGCCATTCGCTCCTGAATGAGCGTCGTCAGTGGCACGGGCTCCATGTCCGTATCAATGCGCGCTTCACTGTGCATCATCAGCAGCAGCTGGTTGACGAGACGGGCAGCGCGGCTGTTGCTGCGAATCACCCCGGCCAGAAGCTCCTGCTGGCTCTCGCTGATGACCCAGGTTTGCAGCGCTTCCACGTTGATGCGCATCGCCGCGAGGGGCGTACGCAGCTCGTGCGCGGCATCCGCAATGAAAACCCGTTCCCTTTCCGCGCTTTCACGCACCCTGGCAAGAAAGTCATTGATCGCGTCCACCATCTGGCGCAGCTCCCTGTGCCTGGGAACGGCTTTTAAGGGAGAGAGATCGTCAGGCGTGCGTAACGTAATTTCATTGACCACCTTGTTCCAGGGGCGCATCGCAATGCGGATTGAGAGCCACGCGGGAAACAGCAGAAAAGGGAAGCAGACCAGCAGCGGCAGGATGTAGTAGCCGCGCGAGTTCAGGTAGATAAAGAAGTTCCAGCCGCTGGCAGGGGTGAAAAGGGTAACCTCCACGTCGGAGCGAGGGGATTTGAGGGTGCGGCTGGTCCAGACGCGGCCTTCACTCTGCACATGCTCCATTTCCCCCAGCCGGGTGTTTGTTACCCCTGCGGGCGCTCCCTGCGATGAAAATATAACGGCATTATTCTTGCGAACGATGAGGTTAATCGACAGCACGGGATCTTCCCCGCCGCCATAGCCCTCACGCAGCGCCTTGCTGAAGGATTCCAGCACTGCGGTGCGATCCTGCGGGTGTTCGTCCATCCGCTCTACCAGGGTAAAAAGGGTTTCGTAGGTATTACTCCCCGTGAGGATGGGAGGACTGCGCAGGTCCTCCCACAGAATGAAGGTTACAAAAAGACACCACAGCAGGGTAAGCAGCAGCATCTGGGCGATGATAATTCGCCGTACCAGGGTTGGGCGTCTCAGGTGATACCAGACGTTTTGCATTAACCGGTCACCTTCTGGACTGAGACGGTATCAATGACATACCCGACGCCACGCACCGTTCGCACATAGCCGTCGCCGATCTTTCGCCGCAAATTCCCCATATGCACGTCGAGCGCGTTGCTGAGGTTCTCTTTGTTGCCGAATATCCGTTCTTCCAGAAACCGTCGCGTAATCACGCGGTCCGCGCGCAGCATCAGCGTTTCTAGCAATGCATATTCACTCGCCGTCAGGTCTACGTGGCGCGCGCTCACCGTCACGCGACGCGTCGGGACATGAAGAGATAGGCCTCGAATTTCTATCGCCTCATTCTCGAAACCGTAGCTGCGCCGCGCCAGGGCTCTGACTCGCGCCAGCAGCTCGGCGAGAATAAAAGGTTTGACGAGATAGTCGTCCGCACCGGCATCCAGCCCGCAAAGCCGATCCTGCAGCGTGCCTCGCGCGGTCAGGATGATGACCGGGATCCCCTTGAGCTGCTGGCGCAAACGCGTCATCAGGCTCATGCCATCGCCGTCGGGCAGCCCCAGGTCGAGCAAAATAAGTTCCGGCACGCAGACGTCCAGCTGATGCAGCGCATCCTCTTTACGGCGAACCCATATGACGTCAAAACCTTGATCTGAGAGGGCGATACGTACGCCATTGCCGAGATCCAGGTCGTCTTCGATTAGTAGAATTTTCACACTGGCAACTGTATCAACCGTGAATGAAGAACATCTTAAGAAAAAAACGGTATCAGGAAACCAGTCCGGTTTACAGCACCTGCTCGCGCTTCAGTGTTTCTTCATATTCGGCTCATCAGAACCTTAGGGTCGGTATTCAGAATGGGCGTTCTGGCGGTTAACCGCATGCATCGTCATCATTTGAATCCAAAGGGCTTCCGTAATGAGAAACATCGAACTGCGTCATACGTTCCCCCATTTATCTTCGGGCTGCAGCCTGAAAAACATCGTGCCGGGCGTCGTTCTGGCGTTACTGGCCACGCCCGTACCGGCGGCAGAACAGGGCCAGGGTAACGTCTTAACCCTGGGGGGCGGCGTGGACGTCGCGCCACGCTACTCGGGTTCAGATAAAACCCGCGTCAGCGCGGCTCAGGTGGTGGATTACGCCATGGCAAACGGCTTTTTTATCGGCACCACGCGGGGTATCGGTTACGGCAACAGCATCGGCAACCTGGACTACAGCGCCGCGCTGAGCTATCGAATTGGCCGTAAAGATAAAGACGTGAGCAGCGACTCGATCAGCTCCGGCAGCGACGAGCTGCGGGGGATGGGCGAGATAAAAGGCTCGGCAATCGTTGTGCCTGGGCTGGAGTACAAGGTAACCGACTGGCTTCATCTGAAGCTGCAGGCGGAGGTACCGATTTCTGAGAGGGACAACGGTGAAGCGGTGCATTTCGGCATTTCCAGCCCGTTCTATACCTCACCAAAAAATGAGGTGACGCTGGCGCTGACCGGCAGTTGGGGATCCGACAAGTATATGCAGACCTACTACGGGGTCAGCGCCGCTCAGTCGAGCGCATCGGGATTTGCCCGACATGATGCCGGGGCCGGGATTTATGCTTATTCGATGAATCTGGACTGGACCCACAGGCTCACCTCGCGCTGGAGCGTGCTTGCCTCAGCGGGCGTTACGCAGCTGACGGGGGATGCGGGTGATAGTCCCATTGTGCAGCGTAAAACATCACCCACGGGAAGTTTGAAGGTGACGTACAGTTTCTGATTGTTGGCTGCGATGGCTTAACGTTTTGAGCGCGCACCAGCGGTAATTTAAGCCGCTCCGGTTGAGATGGCGGGGCGGTTCCCTTTGCAGACAGTTACAGCACTGCACTCGCGGTTAAGGGTTTATCTAAAGCTCCATTGTGCCGTAATGACAAACACGGAGGGTATAATAATACCCACATCCATTCCAAAATAAGACGTAAAATTATACTGGAATCCATGATATATGTACGGAGAGAACCCTATCCCTGTTACTTTTTTAAAATCATGGTATGAACCATGGTCGCCACAATCATCGAACGTATCAAAGAAAAATTCACCTACATATCCATAGATTCCTTTAAAAACCCAACCGTTATCCCATCCAGCCCAGTCTCTTCTCACGCCGGCAGCCAGGCATCTGTCATTAAAGCTGTTTTTCATTGTGCCTAGCACAACACTGTATTTTGACGTATCCGAGAATTTCCTCTCCACGGAAACAAACTTATTTTCAAAGTTCTCCGTGTATTGCCCGTGATTATGCGTCAGATGATAAACGTATGATCCCGTGTTTATTGAATACAGATTTATTTCGTCTGCAAAGCAATGCGATGTAACCAGATAAAAACTTCCGCACCACAGCCATGTGGGATATCTTTTCCGATCTGTCTGCTTATGTGGAATATTATCCATATTCGCTCACTTTGGCCAACGTACTGAAATTATAAGGCCCGATCTTCGGCCTTCAGCTGAACAAATTTTAGCATACGTACGGAAACTTGAGGTCTTCACGTCACGGGGTGGGGGGCTGAGATGACCTTGCAGAACAGCTTCTGCGAACCTTGAATCTTAGACTGTGAGGTATAATCGCCGTTCAGATAAACGGCAAAGAGGATGAAACAAGATGCTGACTTATATCACTCTAGGTACAAATGACCTTCAGCGCGCCGTGGCGTTTTATGACGCTATTTTTAACGTGCTTGGTTATTCACGTTTGCCTGCCTGGACAGAGGACTGGGCAATGTGGGGAGATGAAAATAATCCGGATGAGGGGTTCAGCTTCTGCATTTGCCCTCCTTTTGACGGGCATCCTGCAACGGCGGGAAACGGAACTATGTTCGCATTCCGTGCAGATAACGCGGACCTTGTCAGACGGTTCCATGCCGCAGGCCTCCTCGCGGGAGGGAAGAATGAAGGCGCGCCAGGGACACGAACCGCGTACGGCCCCGATTTTTATGTTGCCTATCTGCGCGATCCTGACGGGCATAAGCTGGCATGCGTTTGTCAGCATTATTCTCCTGAAGCCGATACGTTCACGGACGAAGAATAGTCACGAGCGGTCGTTTTTGAACTATGTTTAACACCAGTCAGAATAATAAATAGTTGAAGTGTTATTAAATTCTGAACAGTGGCGGTCTTAATCCGGAGCATTTGAAAGCCAGAACCTCACTGAGAAGTGTGCCAACATGACGCGGGTAATATTTATATCCGGAGAATAACGTGTTCGGAAAAGTTTTATTAAACTACATGCCAGGTTTACAAAATTTGTTAGCCTACGATAAAAACTGGCTAAAACAGGATGTTAAAGCCGGGTTATCCGTTGCGGCTGTCGCGCTACCCGTTGCTATTGCTTATGCTGAGCTGGCGGGGGTTGGGGCTATCGTGGGGCTGTATTCCTGCGTTTTACCGATGATAGCGTATGCACTGTTTGGTTCTTCACGTCAGCTTATTGTTGGCCCTGATGCCACGACCTGCGCGGTGATTGCGGCCGTCGTGTTTCCTCTTTCTGCGGGTAATCCCGAACTGCACTGGCAACTAACAATCATCATGACATTGATGATGGGCGGGTGGTGCCTGCTTGCCAGTAAATTTCGCCTGGGCGCACTTGCCGATCTGCTTTCTCATCCCATTCTTACGGGGTTGCTTAATGGCGTAGCCGTGACGATTATTGTCGGGCAATTAGGTAAGGTTTTGGGAATCAAGCTCGATCAAGCGCAGGTTATTGAGAAAATAATGGCCTTGCCAGGCCATCTTTCAGACAGCCATTTATTAACCATAGGGATCTCACTTTTAACGTTAATTATTTTAATAGTTATTAAAACGTATCGCAGCCACTGGCCAGCACCGTTGATTGCCATTGTGATGACTACGGTACTGGTGTGGGCCACGTCTGCGCAGCAGTATGGTATTGCCACGATTGGGGGCGATGGCTTCCAGCCTGGTTTACCCGTCGTTAACTGGGGGGCGTTCCAGCCCGGTCCGATGCGTGATTTAGTGATCCCGGCGCTGAACCTGGCTTTAGTTAGTTTTGTCAGCCTGATGCTGACCGCCCGCAGTTTTGCCGCAAAAAATGGCTATGAAATTAATGCTGATGCTGAGTTCAGAGCGCTGGGTATAGCGAACATTATGTCTGGGTTATCTCAGGGATTCGCTATCAGTGGAGCCGATTCCCGGACCGCGGTTAATGATTCCGTTGGTGGGAAAAGTCAGCTGGTTTCCATCGTCGCGGCCTTACTCATCGGTATCGTCGTGGTGTTTTTCACTCAGCCATTACAATTTATTCCGGTATCTGCATTAGGTATTGTTCTAATGTATGCCTCGTGGTCATTAATTGATTTACGTGGGCTATGGAACCTGAGGCGCAGAAATAAACAGGCATTTCGCCTGGCCTTCTTCACGTTTGGCTGTGTTTTAATTATCGGCGTTATCCAGGGGATCGGCCTTGCGGTGCTGCTTGGGCTGCTACAGTTCCTTCGTACAGTGTTTCGTCCCTCCGAGCACTTGCTGGGCACTGACGAAGATGGAATGATTCACTCATTAGGTAATACAACCGATATTAAAATGGTCCCGGGCGTGCTGATGTATCGATTTAACTCACCCTTGACCTATTTTAATGTGGCTTATTTTAAACGTCGGGTATTGAACCTGGTTGATGGCGCGGCCTTACAACCTAAATGGGTGGTCATTGATGCCGTTGCTTGCTTCACCTATTCAGACATCAGCGTTCTGGCAACCATTAATGAGTTAAAGCGTGACCTGAAAGGTCGACAGATTAAATTAATCCTTGCGGGCAGGAAAACGGAATTAACACGCTGGTTTAAAGAGAGTCGGCCAACAATGAATGATGATGACATGATTCTGGCGCCAGATCTCTATTTGGCACTTCGGTTCATTCAAAGCAAAGAGAGTGTGAGTGAATCAGGTGGAGAGGCATAGGTTAAAGGCTTGCCCGCCACCGGCGAGCAAGCCACACCCCTTAGCGATACAGCGTCTTTTCCGCAACCGGAATAAGCAGCCCGGATCGCCAGTCCGTAAGCGTCAACTGTGCGAGCCTGCCCAGCGCGGTATAAAACGGATGCCCGGCGTTGTCGACAAACACTGACAGAAAGCGGGTGCTCCACGGCAGCAGGTGCCACGCCAGAAGCTGATCGCACTCCGACTCGCGGCCATTCTCGGCCAGCCACGCCGCGAGCATTAGCAGCGTACCAAAGTGATCTTCCGGCTCATTCTGCTGCATCTCAAAAGCGATATTGTTCTCCCGCATCCACTGGCGCAGCGCGAGGGTCGAATCGCCAAACAGCACGGATTCGCGGTCGAGCCAGACGGAACCCCACGGCGGAGCGGGCAGGGCGTAAGGGCCAATAAACAGCCGTTGCCAGGCGTCCGTCAGCGGCTCATCGGAAGATGAGGCAAACGTATCGGCAACGGGCTGCAGCGCTTCCGAAGGCAGGGGCCAGTCCTGAACCCATTCGCCGGCGGTGAGCGCTTTCACCAGCGGCGCGGCCTGCTCGCTGTTGGGAGCGAAGTAAAACAGCGCGCCCAGCACCCGGGCGCTGAACGCGAACGATTCACGATGTGAGACGTCTTTCATTAAACCTTCCTTGCTCGCGCGGATGACGTCCGCGCGACTGTGTTAACCGATAATACTGACCATAGAATAAACCAGGGTCTCGTGTTTCACCCTTTACACCTTCTCAATCTGCACCAGATTGGTGTGCTGCGGGTTGCCTTTTGCCAGCGGAGAAGGTCGATGGGTCGTCAGCGTGTTGATGCATGAGCCGTGGTCGATACGATCGCCACTCATATTGGCATCGTGCCAGGCACCCTGGCCCATGGCGCTCACGCCGGGCATGATGCGCGGCGTCACTTTCGCTTCAATTCTCACCTCGCCGCGATGATTAAAGACGCGCACCGTATCGCCGCTCTTAATGCCGCGTTTTTCGGCATCGACAGGATTAAGCCAGACCTCCTGACGGCAGGCCGCTTTCAGCACGTCGACGTTACCGTAGCTCGAGTGGGTACGGGCTTTGAAGTGGAAACCGAACAGCTGCAGCGGGAACTGTGCGCGCTCGGGCGCATCCCATCCGTCAAAGGTTGATGCATAGACGGGCAGAGGGCTGATGGTCTCATCTTTTTCCAGATCCCAGGTGGACGCAATTTCCGCCAGCTTGCTGGAGTATATTTCAATCTTGCCCGATGGCGTTTTGAGCGGATTAGCTTCCGGGTTCTCGCGGAATTTTTTATAGGCTACAAAGTGTCCGTTCGGATCCTTGCGCTTATAAATGCCCATTTTTTTCAGCTCGTCATAGGACGGAAGCTTGGGGTCTTTTTCGAGCATTTTGGCATACAGGAACTGCAGCCACTCTTCCTGCGTGCGTCCTTCTGTGAATTTCTGATGGATATCCGGCCCGAGGCGTTTTGCCACTTCGCTCATGATCCAGTAGATAGGCTTACGCTCGAACTTCGGCGCGGTCACGGGCTGGAGGAAAATCAGGTAGCCCATATTGCCCGCATAATCGTTCGGAATGATGTCTTCCTGCTCGACGGTCATCAGGTCCGGCAGCACGATATCGGCGTACTTCGCTGACGAGGTCATGAAGTTATCGATGACGACAATCATTTCGCACTTGCTTTCATCCTGCAGGATATCGTGGGTTTTATTGATATCGGAGTGCTGGTTGATGATGGTATTACCCGCGTAGTTCCAGATGAACTTAATCGGCACGTCCAGCTTATCCTTGCCGCGCACGCCGTCGCGCAGGGCGGTCATCTCCGGCCCGCGGGCGATGGCGTCCGTCCAGCTGAAGCAGGAGATTTGCGTTTTGACCGGGTTATCCGGCAGAGGCATACGTTCAATGGTGATGGTGTAGGTTGACTCACGCGCACCGCTGTTACCGCCGTTAATCCCCACGTTTCCAGTCAGAATAGGCAGCATGGCGATGGCGCGGGACGTCAGCTCGCCGTTCGCCTGACGCTGTGGTCCCCAGCCCTGGCAGATGTAGGCCGGTTTTGCGGAGCCGATTTCGCGGGCAAGTTTGACGATACGATCCGCTGGAATGCCGGTAATGCGTGAGGCCCACTCCGGCGTTTTTGCCGTGTGGTCATCGCCCTGGCCGAGAATGTACGCTTTGTAGTGTGCGTTAGCGTGCGCGCCTTCCGGCAGCGTTTTTTCGTCGTAGCCAACGCAGTATTTATCGAGAAACGGCTGGTCGACCAGGTTTTCGTTGATTAATACCCAGGCAATACCCGCCACCAGTGCGGCATCGGTACCCGGACGGATCGGGATCCATTCATCTTCGCGTCCGGCTGCCGTATCGGTATAGCGCGGGTCGATAACGATCATGCGTGCGTTGGACCGCTCGCGAGCCTGCTCCAGATAATACGTAATCCCGCCGCCGCTCATGCGCGTTTCCGCCGGGTTATTGCCGAACATCACCACCAGCCTGGTGTTTTCAATATCCGAGGTGCTGTTCCCGTCGTTGCTGCCGTAGGTGTAGGGCATGGCGCAGGCGATTTGCGCCGTGCTGTAGGTGCCGTAGTGGCTCAGGAAACCGCCGTAGCAGTTCATCAGGCGCGCCACCAGCGAAGCGTAAGGGGAGGAGCGGGTGATATTGCCGCCGACAATGCCGGAGGAGTAGTTAATATATACTGCTTCGTTGCCGTATTTGGCCACCACGTCTTTCAGGCTGGCGGTGAGGGTGTTTAGCGCCTCATCCCATGTGATGCGTTCAAACTTGCCCTCACCGCGTTTGCCCACGCGTTTCATCGGGTAGTTCAGGCGATCAGGGTGGTTGATACGACGGCGAATTGAACGTCCGCGCAGGCAGGCGCGCACCTGATGGTTACTGTAAATATCCTCGCCGGTGTTATCCGTTTCGACCCAGTACACTTCATCGTCACGGACGTGCAGACGCAGCGCGCAGCGGCTGCCGCAGTTGACCGAGCAGGCGCCCCACACCACTTTATCTTCAGAGGGCTGGACGGCGTTCTTCACCGCGGCGGCGGCGCTTTTTAAACCAAAAGGAAGCGAGATCCCGCCAGCGGCAAGCGCCAGAGAACCTATAGCCGTAGATTTCACGAGAGTTCGACGGCTAATTCCGCCGTGATGTTCAGTATCGGACATGGCTCACCCCATCATTATAATTGCGTATTATTTTTCCCGAAATGATAACCGGGCTAATGATGGGGTGAGTGTTACTTATTTGGGGGTATTAGATCTTAATCCTCATCAAATCAAAGGGGATTGAGGGTAAATTACTGAGCTTCAGCAGCCCCGTTGCCCGTTCGGGTGTACAAAATTTTAAAGGTGTCGTTGGCGCAGTGGCCCACCACCTGCGTGCCCGCCTGATCGGCCTGGTCGTTTGGCACAATGCTCAGCGTAAAACCTGATTCAGGCACGCCGTTGTTGATAATCTTCTGCTGAATGTCGCTTTTCACGCGCTCGCAGGAATCCGGTGCCGCCAGCGCGGCCGTTGAGGCACTCATTAACAGCAGGGCGGTAATCCAGGGTAACCGTTTCATCTGTAGCTCCTTTTCTCTGTGTAGAGATTAATTTTAGCAGGCTTCGTGTAAACAACTGTATTTGCTAATATGATTGGGAATAATCTCCCTTTACGGTAATAAATGTGAAGAAATACGCAGCGATAACGCTACTGGCAGCAACACTGGTGGGGTGCGACAACAGCTCCGCGCCGCTGTCGTTTACGCCAGAGATGGCGAGTTTTTCCAACGAATTTGATTTTGACCCTCTGCGCGGCCCGGTCAAAGACTTTACCCAGACGCTGTTCAACGATAAGGGCGAAGTGTCCAAGCGGGTCACCGGCACCGTGTCGACGGAAGGGTGTTTTGATACGCTGGAGCTGCACGACCTGGAGGCCAACACCGGCGTGGCGCTGGTGCTGGATGCCAATTACTACCTTGATGCGGAAACCCAGCAGCGAAAAGTGAAGCTGCAGGGGAAATGCCAGCTGGCCGAACTGCCGTCAGCCGGGGTGACGTGGGATACCGACGACAACGGTTTTGTGGTGGCGGCGCACGGCAAAGAGATGGAGGTGAAGTATCGCTACGATGCGGATGGCTACCCGCTGGGCAAAACCACCGTCTCAGGGGATCAGCATCTGTCCGTCCAGTCGACGCCGTCTAAAGATGTTCGCAAAAGAATGGATTACTCGGCGGTGAGCATGCTGAATGACAAGCCGATGGGCAACGTCAGGCAGAGCTGCGACTACGACCGACACAACAACCCGGTGAGCTGCGATCTGACGATCACCGACGACAGCGTCAAACCTGCCGTTGAGCACAAGTACACCATCAAAAACACGATTGAATATTACTGAGAATAAAGTGCATTTTGTGAGTTTCGCCCGGCGGCGCTACGCTTGCACAGGCCTACAGGGAAACGTGCAAGGCATTGATACTCTTGCATAATGTAGGCCGGGTAAGCACAGCGCCACCCGGCCAGAAAGACAGCTCAATGGTTTATGACAAGGTTTATCATCAATCTCACTGCGCGGTAGGTTTCAGCAGGCTGGCGCCTGACGGCTTGTGCCCGGCCAAGTGCTGATGCTGGAAGATGCACATGCGAATGGTGTTGCGGTATTCACCGTTGATAAAGAACTCGTGAATCAGCTCGCCTTCCACCATAAAGCCCAGCTTGCGGTAGATATGGATCGCTTTCTCGTTCTCTTTGTCCACAATCAGATAGAGCTTGTAGAGATTCAGAACGTTGAATCCGTAATCCATTGCCAGCTTCGCTGCCCGTGAGGCAAGGCCTTTTCCCTGATGCTCAGGGGAAATAATGATCTGAAACTCCGCCCGACGGTGAACATGGTTGATTTCAACCAGCTCCACAAGTCCGGCTTTTTCGCCTTCACACTCCACCACAAAACGACGTTCACTCTGATCGTGAATGTGTTTATCGTAGAGATCGGACAGCTCAACAAAGGCCTCGTAGGGCTCTTCGAACCAGTAGCGCATCACGCTGGCGTTATTGTCGAGCTGGTGGACGAAGCGCAGGTCTTCACGCTCCAGCGGACGGAGCTTTATATCGCAGGGCGCCGACATTACGGGGCTACCGTGCGGCCAGTGCGGCGATCCAGGCAGCGCAGGGTGTTTGGCTCCCAGTAGGCATTGACGTTCGCACTTTGCTGACACTTATCGCGCGCGTCAAAAGCGACATCTTCTTTGTCCCACTCTTTTTCAGCACGTTTGTTGACCTTCTGACGAAGGCTGCGGGTGTCATTCCATTGTTCTTTGTCCATGGCGGCGTTCTGGCGGCTTTGCGCGCTGTCACCAGACTCAATAACGAGCTTGCTGGTTTCCGCTGTCGCAGAGGCGGCAAAGGCGAACGATGACAGCGCCAGCAGGGCTGTCAGACAAAGGCGTTTGCTTAATGTGGTCATAGCGTTTCCTTTTAAATGGGTGCAGATAATCAAGTTACCCCGTACAGATTCTACACCAAAGAGAAATGACGGCATACCCGCGGGGCAAGTATGGAAAAGTAAAGGGCATTATCAGGTATGATGTCTAAATAGATCCTCACCTGACGTTAACTATGCTCAAAACGACGCTGCTTTTTTTTGCTACCGCGCTCTGCGAAATCATCGGCTGCTTCCTGCCCTGGCTCTGGCTGAAGAAGGGGGGATCCGTATTGCTGCTCATCCCGGCAAGCGTCGCGCTGGCCCTGTTTGTCTGGCTGTTAACGCTGCATCCGGCTGCCAGCGGCCGCGTCTACGCTGCTTACGGAGGTGTCTATGTCTGTACCGCGCTGCTGTGGTTACGCGTAGTGGACGGCGTCAAACTCAGCGCGTACGACTGGGCCGGCGCGCTGGTTGCCCTGTGCGGTATGCTGATCATTGTGGCGGGATGGGGGCGCGCCTGAGCCCCCGGGTTTTGTGATCGCTAGCTGATTTTGTGATCATTATACTTGTATGGTAGTAGGGTTGATGGGTAAATTTCCAGCATCACAACGAACGATGTAAGGAAAGGAACTATGAAGATTGTCGCGGCTGACGTGTTTGTTACCTGCCCGGGGCGCAACTTTGTCACCCTTAAAATCACCACCGATGAGGGGATTGTCGGCCTCGGTGACGCTACGCTGAACGGACGCGAGCTCTCCGTGGCCTCGTACCTCAAGGATCACCTTTGCCCCCAGCTGATTGGCCGCGATGCGCACCGCATCGAAGACATCTGGCAGTTCTTCTATAAGGGCGCCTACTGGCGTCGCGGCCCGGTCACCATGTCGGCCATCTCCGCCGTGGACATGGCGCTGTGGGACATCAAAGCCAAAGCGGCCAACATGCCGCTCTACCAGCTGCTGGGCGGTGCATCCCGTGAAGGGGTGATGGTCTATTGCCACACCACCGGCCACACGATTGACGACGTGCTGGAAGACTACGCCCGTCATAAAGAGATGGGCTTTAAAGCGATCCGCGTGCAGTGCGGCGTGCCGGGCATGAAAACCACCTACGGCATGGCCAAAGGGAAGGGGCTGGCCTACGAGCCTGCGACCAAAGGCGACTGGCCGGAAGAGCAGCTGTGGTCCACCGAAAAATACCTCGACTTCACACCGAAGCTGTTCGACGCGGTGCGCAGTAAATTCGGCTTTAATGAACATCTCCTGCACGACATGCACCACCGCCTGACGCCTATCGAAGCGGCGCGCTTCGGCAAGAGCATTGAGGAATTCCGCATGTTCTGGATGGAAGACCCAACGCCTGCGGAAAACCAGGCTTGCTTCCGCCTGATCCGCCAGCATACCGTCACGCCAATTGCGGTGGGGGAAGTGTTTAACAGCATCTGGGACTGCAAGCAGCTCATCGAAGAGCAGCTCATCGACTATATTCGCACCACCATTACCCACGCGGGCGGGATCACCGGGATGCGTCGCATCGCGGACTTCGCCTCGCTCTACCAGGTGCGCACCGGCTCGCACGGCCCGTCGGATCTCTCGCCTGTCTGCCACGCCGCCGCGCTGCATTTCGACCTGTGGGTGCCGAACTTCGGTGTGCAGGAGTACATGGGTTATTCCGAACAGATGCTGGAAGTCTTCCCGCACAGCTGGCGCTTTGATAACGGCTATATGCATCCGGGCGACAAGCCGGGGCTGGGCATCGAGTTTGATGAAAAACTGGCGGCGAAATACCCCTACGATCCGGCCTATCTGCCGGTGGCCCGTCTTGAAGACGGCACGCTGTGGAACTGGTAAACGAGGAGCGAACGATGAAAAGCGTAGTGATTCAACAGCCGAACGAACTGGTGATTGAAGAGCGGCCACGCCCGGAGCCAGGCGCAGGCGAAGTCCGCGTCAAAATCACGCTGGCGGGGATCTGCGGTTCGGACAGCCACATCTATCGCGGCCATAATCCGTTTGCGAAGTACCCACGCACGATCGGCCACGAGTTCTTTGGCGCGATCGACGCCGTAGGCGAGGGCGTAGACAGTGCCCGTCTGGGCCAGCGCGTCTCGGTTGACCCGGTGATCAGCTGCGGACGCTGCTACCCGTGTTCCGTCGGAAAACCGAACGTCTGCACCTCGCTGGTGGTGCTGGGCGTACACCGCGACGGGGGCTTTAGCGAATATGCGACAGTGCCCGCTAAAAATGCCTGGCCTATCCCGGATGACATTCCTGATAAACACGCCGTCATGGTTGAGCCCTTCACCATCGCCGCCAACGTGACGGGGCAGGCCAACCCTACCGAGCAGGACGTTGCGCTGATTTACGGCGCGGGCCCGATGGGGCTGGTCACCGTGCAGGCGCTGAAAGGCGTCTATAAGGTGAAGCAGGTTATCGTGGTTGACCGCATCGATGAACGCCTGAAAATGGCCCAGCGCAGCGGCGCGGACTGGGTGTTGAATAACGGCGAGCAGTCGCTGCAGGCCGCGCTGGACGAAAAGGGCATCAAACCGACGTTAATCATTGATGCCGCCTGTCATCCGACGATTTTGCAGGAAGCGATAACTCTGGCCTCACCGGCGGCGCGCATCGTGCTGATGGGCTTCTCCAGCGAGCCGAGCCAGATTGTCCAGCAGGGCATCACCGGCAAAGAGCTGGCGATCTTCTCCTCGCGCCTCAATGCCAATAAATTCCCGGTCGTCATCGACTGGCTGAAGAAGGGGCTGATCGACCCGGAAAAACTGATCACCCATACCTTTGACTATCACCATGTAACAGACGCCATTGAACTGTTTGAGAAAGACCAGCGGCAGTGCTGCAAAGTCTTGCTCACGTTCGGCCAATAATCATTTACGCGGTTAAGAGCCTGCGCAGACAGGCTCTATGTGGTACGCATCTTACCTTTCAGAGATAGCCATTATGACGCA
Organism: Enterobacter sp. KB-221C9; assembly: GCF_041320715.1. Lineage (NCBI taxonomy): Bacteria > Pseudomonadati > Pseudomonadota > Gammaproteobacteria > Enterobacterales > Enterobacteriaceae > Enterobacter > Enterobacter sp. KB-221C9. The sequence goes on along the minus strand of NZ_JBGIWG010000010.1, from coordinate 164,492 downwards.
AGCACAACCTCAAAGAACCACCTCCGATCTGGTGAAAGCCGCCGTTTCCGGCTGGCTGGGCACCGCCCTGGAGTTTATGGACTTTCAGCTTTACTCGCTGGGAGCCGCCCTGGTCTTTCATGAGATCTTCTTCCCGGAACAGTCAGCCGCGATGGCGCTGATCCTTGCGATGGGGACCTACGGCGCAGGCTACATAGCACGTATTGTCGGCGCCTTTATCTTTGGTCGAATGGGCGACAGCATTGGTCGTAAGAAGGTGCTGTTTATCACCATCACCATGATGGGGATCTGCACCACGCTGATTGGCGTCCTGCCAACCTATGCGCAGATCGGGATTTTTGCCCCGGTTCTGCTGGTGACGCTGCGCATTATTCAGGGGCTCGGGGCAGGGGCGGAGATTTCTGGTGCCGGGACCATGCTGGCGGAGTACGCGCCGAAAGGGAAACGCGGCATCATCTCCTCGCTGGTAGCGATGGGCACTAACTGCGGAACGCTGAGCGCCACGGCGATCTGGGCGGTGATGTTCTTTGCCCTCGATCGTGAAGAGCTGATTGCCTGGGGCTGGCGCGTGCCGTTCCTCGCCAGCGTCGTGGTGATGATCTTCGCCATCTGGCTGCGTATGAACCTGAAAGAGAGCCCGGTCTTTGAGAAAGTGAACGATGCACAAACCGTGCAGCCGGACACGTCGCTCGGTTCAATGGTGAAAAGTAAATCCTTCTGGCTGGCGACCGGGCTGCGCTTTGGTCAGGCGGGCAACTCGGGCCTGATCCAGACGTTCCTTGCGGGATATCTGGTCCAGACGCTGCTGTTCGATAAAGCCATCCCTACCGATGCGCTGATGATAAGCTCCATTCTCGGGTTTATCTCCATTCCGCTGCTGGGCTGGCTTTCGGATAAAGTGGGACGCCGTCTGCCGTACATTATCCTCAATATCTCCGCCATTCTTCTCGCGTACCCGATGCTGTCGATTATCGTTGATAAGAGCTATGCGCCGGGGACAATCATGCTCTCTATCATCGTTATCCATAACTTCGCCGTGCTGGGGCTGTTTGCGCTGGAAAATATCACCATGGCGGAGATGTTTGGCTCGCGAAATCGCTTTACCCGTATGGCTATCTCGAAAGAGGCGGGCGGTCTGGTGGCGGTGGGCTTTGGTCCGGTACTGGCGGGGATTTTCTGCAATATGACCGGCTCCTGGTGGCCGATTGTCGCCATGCTGGTGGTCTATTCCGCGATTGGGCTGGTCTCGGCGATCCTGATGCCGGAAGTGCGCGACCGTGATTTGAGCGCGGCGCAAGACGCAGCGGAATCCGCGCCAGAAGAGAGTGTGGGTTACGGCGCGATCTCTTCGCGACGCTAATGGTTTATAGCTTTCGTGACTTATCACACAACTTTATGTTTATGTCACACCACATGAGCAAAAGTTAATATAAATCAAAATCTCTAACGGCAGTATCAGTATGGTTGATGGCAGTTATTTTTTTACCCCAACTGCCATTCTAGTTGGTGTAGTCAGCAGGCGCTGCCGCTTCAGAAGGCGCGGCAGCGATCCACAGCTTTCTAATTAACGAGTCTTAATCATGGAAAACACCTTATTACAGGCCAACGCGACGCTGCCTCAGTACGATCGCGACAGCCTTAAAGCACGCATTGTACATTTAGGCTTCGGCGCATTTCACCGCGCGCATCAGGCGGTGTATGCCGATATTCTCGCCGCTGAGCACGGCAGCGACTGGGGCTACTGTGAGGTTAACCTGATTGGCGGCGAGCAGCAGATTGCCGATCTGAACGCGCAGGATAATCTTTATACCGTGGCGGAGATGTCTGCCGATGCATGGACATCTCGCGTGGTTGGCGTGGTCAAAAAGGCCCTCCACGCGCAGGTTGACGGGCTGGAGACCGTTCTGGCAGCGATGTGTGAACCGCAGGTGGCGATCGTTTCGCTGACCATCACCGAGAAAGGCTACTGCCACTCGCCGGCGACGGGGCAGCTGATGCTCGATCACCCGTTTATCGTCGCCGACCTGCAAAATCCGCACCAGCCGAAATCTGCGCCGGGCGTGGTGGTGGAAGCGCTCGCGCGTCGCAAAGCGGCGGGTCTGCCTGCGTTTAGCGTGATGTCCTGCGACAACATGCCGGAGAACGGCCACGTGATGCGCAATGTGACCTGCGCTTACGCCCGTGCGGTAGACGGCGAGCTGGCGGACTGGATAGAAGCTAACGTTACGTTCCCGTCAACCATGGTGGACCGCATCGTGCCCGCGGTCACTCCCGATACGCTGGATAAAATCGAACAGCTGACCGGCGTGCGTGACCCGGCGGCAGTAGCCTGTGAACCGTTCCGCCAGTGGGTAATCGAAGACAACTTTGTGGCAGGACGTCCCGAGTGGGAAAAAGCCGGCGCCGAGCTGGTGTCAGACGTGATCCCGTTTGAAGAGATGAAGCTGCGCATGCTCAACGGCAGCCACTCGTTCCTGGCGTACCTGGGCTATCTGGCCGGATACCAGCATATCAACGACTGTATGGAAGATGAGCACTACCGCTTCGCCGCGCACGCGCTGATGCTTAACGAGCAGGCCCCCACGCTGAAAGTGAAGGGCGTTGATTTAGGCCGTTACGCCGATCTCCTGATTGCCCGCTACAGCAACCCGGCCCTGCGCCATCGGACATGGCAAATCGCGATGGACGGCAGCCAGAAGCTCCCGCAGCGTATGCTGGACTCCGTGCGCTGGCACCTGGTGCACCAGAAACCTTTCCCTCTGCTGGCGCTGGGTGTGGCAGGGTGGATGCGCTATGTCGGCGGCGTGGATGAGCAGGGTAACGCCATTGACGTGAGCGATCCTCAGCTGGCGGTGATTCAGGCGGCGGTGAAGGGAAGTGCGGAAGGGGAAAGTCGGGTTAACGCGCTGCTCGGCATTGAGGCCATCTTTGGTAAAGAGTTACCGCAGGAGCCGCGCTTTGTTGCTGCGGTGATGACCGCGTACCGGTCGCTGCTGCAACAGGGCGCGAAAGCAACCGTGGCGCAGTACGCATCCCAACGGTAATTCAGCACATGCCGCCGCGTGCGGCGGCATGTCTATGCACAGCTTAGTGCATTCCCAGGCGAATCAGCTCAATCGGCTCGAACTTACCTTCGCATCCTTCCACTTCAACCGTTTTGCTGCGGCGCACCTGTGCGGCGTCCAGCCCGTCGCTGTGGATCGCTTTAATCACGCCAGTTTTGCCTGTGCCGCTAATCATGACGCGGCTGCCGGTGGTGATTGCATTGCGGTTACGGTCGTATGTCATCATGGTATTTTCTCCTCTCTAACCTGTTCGTTACGGCGCTATTTCAGGTTTGCCGTTCACGGGGCATATAAATACGCCTGTACGCACTTCATGTTTTTGTTTTTGATCAAACTCACACTTTTTTCTTTATTTCGTCGGGCGCTGACGGTTCACGACGGTAATTTACAAAGCAGACCGTTATTTTCATTAACTGATAGTTTCGCCAGGGAAGCGTTGAGGGTTGGTTTATATTTCTGATGTCATTCTGGGTGCAGGAAATAACCCTTCATCGGAATAAGGAGTCAGGCTTATGTATAAGAGCATTTTGATGCCTGTAGACGTGTTTGAAATGGATTTGAGCGACAAAGCGGTTCGCCACGCGGCAAACCTGGCGAAGGCTGAGGGCGCGTCGATTACCCTGGTCAACATTCTGCCAGCCAGCAGCCGGTCTCTGCTGCGCGGGTTCAACGCCGATATTAAAAAGTTTGAAGAGTATATGACCGCAGAATCCGGCAAGAAAATGAACGAGTTAAAAAGACTGTTCGATATCGCCCCGGAGAATATTCACAGCATGGTGCGTTTTGGCAACGTCCGCGATGAAATTATCAAGCTGAGCAAGGAGGGGGAATATGATGCGATAGTCATCGGGTCGAAAAATCCGAGCATCTCCACTCATCTGCTGGGTTCAAACGCGGAATCTATTCTGCGCTACGCCACGATCCCGGTGTTAGTCGTTCGCTAATCACGCCGCCGCACCCCAAAGGGAGCGGCGAATATTACTCTTCGCTAAACCACTCGCTATTTTCCTGACGAATAAGCTGCACGGATTCGCTGATCTCCTGCAGATGCAGCGTCATCGCTTTTTCTACGCCGTCGGCATCGCGTTTTTCAAGCGCGCTGAAAATATCATGATGCTGTCGAAGCAGCATTTCCGGCGGGGAGACGTGATCGAGGCTCATGTAGCGCACGCGGTCAATGGTGGCCTTGATGTTCTCGATGGTGTCCCAGGCCAGCTGACAATCGGCAATCTGCGCCAGTTTCTGGTGGAATTCATCATCAAGCTGGAAGAAATCATTAAGCTGCTTGCGGTCAATGGCAATGCGCTGCTGGTGCAGGTTCTGCTCCAGCAGGTAACACTGGTTATCGTTGATAAGCGTTGCGGCACGGCGCGCCACTGCGCATTCAATGGCCTGACGAACGAAACAGCCGTTGCGTACCTGAGAGAGTGAAATTTTGTTCACGTAGCTGCCGCGCTGCGGGCGGATCTGTATCAGTCCGTTCTCGGCAAGCTTAATGAACGCTTCACGCACCGGCTGACGGGAAACGTCAAAACGCACGGAAACCTCTTTTTCTGAAAGCGGCGTTCCCGGTGGGATCAGGCAATGGACAATATCACGTCGCAAAATGCGATAGATTTGCTGGTTTACGGGCTGGGTGGGATTGAGTTGCGATTCAGCGGCCATGAGTTGTCATTTCTCAGAGTGTTAGCCTGAACATACTACCATTCTTTTAGGGCCCGAAACAGACCCGGCCCGCAGGCCGGGAAGGGCAGGTTTAGCCACGATGGACGCTAAGTCCGGCAAAACTCTGGCTGACTGGCATCATTTCAACGGTATTGATGTTGACGTGCTTTGGCAGCGTCGCCACCCACCAGACCGTTTCGGTTACATCTTCCGGCGTCAGCGCGTTAGCATTTTCGTAGGTTTTGCCCGCTTTCGCGTCATCGCCCTTGAAACGCACGTTGGAAAACTCGGTGCCGCCCACCAGGCCCGGCTCGATATCGGTGACGCGAATGGCGGTGCCGTGCAGATCGGTACGCAGGTTAAGGCTGAACTGGCGCACAAACGCTTTCGTCGCGCCATAGACGTTGCCGCCCGCGTAAGGCCAGCTGCCGGCGGTGGAACCGATATTGATAATGTGGCCGCGGTTGCGCTCGACCATGCCAGGCAGCACCGCGCGGGTCATATAGACCAGCCCTTTGTTGTTGGTGTCGATCATGTTTTCCCAGTCTTCTACGCTGGCTTTGTGCGCGGGCTCCATGCCCAGCGCCAGACCGGCATTGTTGACCAGCACGTCAATGGCGCGCCAGTCGGCGGGCAGGTTGGCAATCATCTCTTCAATGGCCGCGCGGTTACGCACGTCCAGCTGCGCGGTCAGGATGCTGTCGCCTAATTCGTCTTTCAGCTCCTGTAAACGCTCCTGGCGGCGACCGGTCGCAATAACCTTGTGCCCGTTGGCGACGAAGCGACGCGTGATGCTTTCACCAAAACCTGCCGTTGCCCCGGTAACTAAAATAATCATCTCACTGTTCCTCAACGCTTTTTGTGTTGTACTAACATAGCACGGCCGCAGAGGGTGCGTTAAGGCAACATTTGTATGACGGCGTTGCAGGGGATGGCGGCCTGGCCTACTCTGGGAGGATACCCGTACTCAGGAGCGAAAGATGACGGCCACGAATCCCTTTTTTGACATCAGCCTGTTGCCCTATCAGGCCCCCCATTTTGATGAAATCAACGACGGCCACTATCGCCCGGCCTTCGATGAAGCGCTTCGCCAGAAGCGGGCGGACATTGACGCCATTGTGTCTCAGGCCGCAGCGCCTGACTTCACTAACACCGTGCTGGCGCTGGAGAAAAGCGGCGCAATGCTCTCGCGCGTCAGCAGCGTCTTCTTCGCCATGACCTCCGCACACACCAATGCGTACCTGCAGGAGCTTGAGGAGCAGTTCTCCACCGAGCTTGCCGCGCTGGCGAACGATATCTGGCTGAATGACACGCTGTTCGCCCGCGTGGAGAGCGTCTGGCAGAACCGTGCCGCGCTGGACGCCGAATCCCGTCGGCTGGTCGAGGAGACTTACCAGCGGTTTATCCTGGCTGGGGCACGTCTCAATGAAACAGAAAAAGCCGAGCTGAAGGCGCTGAATACCGAGGCAGCTACCCTGACCAGCCAGTTTAACCAGCGTCTGCTGGCTGCCGATAAGACGGGCGGGCTGGTGGTGGATTACGCGCACCAGCTTGACGGGCTCAGCGCCAGCGAGATCGCCGACGCGGCGCAGGCTGCCGCAGAGCGAGGGCTAAACGATCGCTGGCTAATCCCGCTTCTGAACACGACCCAGCAGCCCGCGCTTTCCGCGCTGCGCAATCGCCAGACCCGCGAAAACCTGTTCAACGCAGGCTGGACGCGCACCCAGAAAGGGGATGAAAACGACACTCGCGAGCTGATCCTCCGCCTTACGGCGCTACGTGCGCGGCAGGCCCGCCTGCTGGGCTTTGAGGATTATGCCAGCTGGAGCACCGCCGACCAGATGGCGAAAAACCCGGACGCCGCGCTGGCTTTTATGCGCGGTATCGTGCCTGCCGCACGTGCCCGTGCAGAGCGCGAGCAGGCCGATATTCAGAAAGTCATCGACGACGAGCAGGGCGGTTTCACCGTGCAGGCCTGGGACTGGGCTTATTACGCCGAGCGCGTGCGTCAGGCGAAATATGCCCTCGATGAATCGCAAATCAAACCCTATTTTGCGCTCAATACCGTATTGCAGGATGGCGTCTTCTGGGCAGCCAGCCAGCTGTTTGGCATCCGCTTTGTGGAGCGCTTCGATATCCCGGTGTATCACCCGGACGTCAGGGTCTGGGAAATTTTCGACCACACCGGTGAGGGCATGGCGCTGTTTTACGGCGACTTCTTTGCCCGCGATTCCAAGCAGGGCGGAGCCTGGATGGGCAATTTCGTCGAGCAATCCTTCGAGTTTGCTGCCCGTCCGGTGATCTACAACGTCTGTAACTACCAAAAACCGGCGAACGGCGGCGTCGCGCTTCTCTCCTGGGATGATGTGATAACCCTGTTCCACGAGTTCGGCCATACGCTACACGGCCTGTTTGCCAGCCAGCGTTTCGCCACGCTCTCCGGCACCAACACGCCGCGTGATTTTGTTGAGTTCCCGTCACAAATTAACGAGCACTGGGCCAGCCACCCACAGGTGTTTACCCACTACGCCCGCCATTACGAAACCGGTGAACCGATGCCGGACGCGCTGCGGGAAAGCATGCTCAACGCGACCCATTTCAACAAGGGTTATGACATGACGGAACTGCTGGCTGCCGCGCTGCTGGACATGAACTGGCACGGCATCGGTGAGGCCGTTTCGAGCGTAGAGGATTTTGAAGCGGCAGCGCTGAAAAAAGAGGGGCTGGATCTGCCCGCCGTACCGCCGCGCTATCGCAGCAGCTATTTTGCCCATATTTTTGGCGGCGGCTACGCGGCGGGATATTACGCCTACCTGTGGACGCAAATGCTTGCTGACGATGGCTATCAGTGGTTTGTCGAACAGGGCGGCCTGACGCGTGAAAACGGGCAAAAATTCCGCGAGGCGATTTTGTCCCGTGGTAACAGCACGGATTTAGCAGAACTGTATCGCAGCTGGCGCGGGCACGATCCGAAGATTGAACCGATGCTGGAGAATCGCGGGTTGAGCGCATAAAGTGAGTTTCGCTGAAAGTTGAACCGGGCAACGCGCCCGGTTTTTTTATCTTCCCCGGGGCTATAGGAAGAGATGATTTGGATCAATGCGCGTTAAAGCTCCCTCTTTCACCTAACCCGAACCAGTACAAGTTATTCAAAAAGGAAGTGCAAAAAACTCAGATAAAAACATCAAAAAAAACACCATAAGAACATAAATGAAACACAACATTAACAATGTTGTAGGGCAAATACTTATTTTTTGACAAATTGTGCTGTTATTTTTTAATCAACTCCCATCATTAATTGATGAATAATCCTAATGGCCTGTGGATTATTCCTAATAAAATCACCCATCCTAACTGCCGGGCCTTAAGAATATTCTTAGCTAAAAGAGTCATTTACATATCTAAATGTTCTTCACATGCATTAGGAATTTACACGAATTCAATCGCAGACACATCTTGAAATTAAACGTTGTCACATCTTCGGGCTAGCCATAATATGACCATATCGCTGAGCAATGAGGTAAAAACAATATAGGGAAATCAAACAATATATGGCATTGCAAAAATATGAGAAAGTACAGTGCATGAGTTGTCATTTTCAATGTGAACTATATCCGCAAGCTACAATAAAAATGATGGGTTGCACAGAATCCAAATATTGCTTATGGCCCGACAAGAACATGTACTTGAAGTGTGGAACGCAGCTATTGCTAATGAATGCGCGTTACAAACTTCTGCATAATGGCCTTATTTTTGTTGATTTTTCTCGTTATAACATACGGTTGTTTACCAATAATAAGTGGATTGAGTATTTGGCCAAAACGGGTTTGCGTCTGGTTTTGATCGCTGACAGGCTCACGCAACCACTGGCGCTGTACTGGAAAAAGCGCAGCAAGCATATCGCGTCAGTTATTTACGCTAGCGATACTGAAAATGAAATTGAAAAGAAAATACAGCTGCATTTTTTAGGGCAAAGGGACAGACGGGTTTATCTGCCAACACTAAGCGAAAATGAAGTCCGGGTTTTTGAGTTGTTGGTTGAGGAAAAGTCAGTAAGGCAAATCGCTGATGAATTGTCTTTTCCGGAAAAGAAAGTCTACGCAACAAAACTCAGCTTGCAAAATAAGATGGGGGGAAGGGGGAAGTTAAATATTATTTTATCTTGATAGAAATAATTATTCGTCATTTAAGCAATAAATCCATAAATGGAACTAATTTAATTATTTACAGGAAATTAAAAATGAAAAAAATCGTATTAGCTGGTATTGCGGCGGCCGCTCTTGTATCTACCAGCGCGATGGCTGATATCACTGCTTCTGCCACTGCGAGTTGGGATGCCAGCGCAACCAAAGATACGGCCAGCGTTCTGGTTGTTACCCCGCTGAAGTCACTGACGTTCCAGTACGCGGAAGGGATCAAAGCCTTTAACAATCAAAAAGGCGCTTTTGATATCACCATCGAAGGCCAGTCTGGTGCGACTGACTTTACCCTGACTTCACAAATTGTCAGCAATACGCTGAGCAGAACAACAGATGCGTCCACGCTGGACGTGGGTGTGAACTGGAACGGCACGGCCCTGAGTAAAACAACGCCAGTAACGATGATCGATACCGCTAATAACATCTCAGCCGGTCTTGATGCGCTGGCGGTTAGCACTGCCTATGCCGGTAGCGACCGTGTGAGCACTCAGGGTCTTTTTGACTTCTCGATTGATTCCGCCACCTCTGATGGCAGCACCGCTGCTGAGTTCAGTGCGTTAACTGATGGTTACTGGAGCGGCGATGTTCGCGTTCAGTTTACCGCAGTCTGGACCGTTTAATTTACGTCTGGCCAATACCTATCAGGAATGACAAGGAGGCTTAGGCCTCCTTCTAAGGATGCACCATGAAGCTGAAACCACTATTAATCTCTCTCCTTTTACTGAGCGTTACGTCGCCATCTCAGGCGATTAATGTCGGAGAGGTAACCTCAATAATGGGTCCTGAAGCATCCAGTCTTGCAAAGGAAATTATTAACACCACCAATACCGCACGTTACGTCAGCGTCAATGTAGAGCGTCTGTCTTCTCCAATGGCTGGCGGCGTTATTATTCCTATGGAAGCCCGACCTGAATTATTGTCAACACCTGCGAGCCTTATTCTGCCCGGCAATTCGAAAGAGAATTTTCGTTTCTTTTATAACGGACCTCGGGATGATAAAGAACGTTATTATCGGCTGTCATGGACCGATGAGCCGGTGACGGAATTTGATGCCAGTAAAAAGAAGAAACAGGGAGAGGCTACCACCTCTGCTATTATTGGCACCATACTGGTGGTTGCACCCCGTGAAGAAAAATTCGACTACCATCGTAGTAATGACACCGTTACAAATACCGGGAATGCATCTTTCCGCGTCATTTCCTATGGGCCCTGCCGGGATAAAGCCAAAGACACAGGGCAAGGCTGTCGTGAACGTTATTATGTCATGCCCGGTGTGAGCGTCAAAATAAAGTACACCGACCTCACCAGTAAAAAAACACGAATTGGTATTTGGCATGGTGAGCAATATATAAATGTAGGCTGAGTGACATTATGGATAATATCGGTTACGTCAAGGGAACGTTATTTGCTGGATTATTGTTAACAATTAACCAGGGTTGGACAGCCAATACATCGACGCCAGTCAGAGTTAGCCACTATGTTATTTCTTCAGTGTTCGCTAATGCGTTATATCAGGGCATGGCTGTCCCTGTGTTTATTCGTTATGAGGGTGACGATAGTATGCAGCGCAGCCAGCAAAAGATAGCCGATGCAATCCTTACCATTAAGGATGATGAGTTCCGCTTAAACCAGATAACGCTGAACGATCTGCCAAAGCGTACAGAACTGTCACCACAAATAAAAACGCTGCTTGCGGGTTTACAGGACAAAAGCATAGGCGATGGTCAGCGCGTGATGATCAATAAAGATGCCTCCCTCTCGCTTGACACTCGCTCATTCTATCTTGAGCTAACGGTTAACCGTTCGGCTCTGCAGGCTGCCGTTTTGCCACGCACTAATATCCTCGGCGATTCCTCCGCGCAGGATCTGTCCAGCGTGCTGAATTACTCTATCGGGAGCTATTACAATAAGTACGAGAATACCGATAGTGCCAGTAGCTACCTTACGCTCGATAATACCTGGGCCCTGCGGGAGCATCACCTGAATGTAAACGGTTCTCTCTATGGCATTGGTACCGCAAACCAGCAGGCAGAACTGTATCGCACCATGTATGAACGAGATTATCAGGGACGCCGCCTGGCAATGGGGATGGTCGACACATGGAACCTGCAATCCATCGCCAGCATGAGCGCCCTGAATTCAAGCCGTATTTATGGCATGAGCTATGGCAACAAAAGCAGCACGCAAATTGAGGACAACACGCTGTCCCTGGTGCCTGTCACGGTATTCCTGCCCTCCGCAGGTGAGGTTCACGTTTACCGTGACGGTAAATTGCTCAGCATCCAAAATTTCTCGATGGGAAGCTACGAGCTGGACACGTCGCGCCTGCCGTTTGGCATCTATAACGTCGATATTAAGGTCATCGTTAACGGACGCATAGTCAGCAGCCGTACGGCTAATATCAACAAAACGTTCTCCCGTAAGTCCAGTATTACCGGCGATCTTTCATGGCAGATGTTCGGGGGCAGCCTCGAATATAACAAGATGGATTACCGTAATCACAATAACCTCAATTACGGACAGCAGAATACATGGATTGCCGGCATTGCCGCCGCAACCAACCAACCCTGGCTATCGGGTGTGAACCTTAAAACCACGCTGTACGGTTTTGACCAAAATGGCGTCAATGAGACGGAAGCTAATATTATTTTCAATAACGCATTTAGCTTCAACCAGCAGGCCCTGATTGGCACTGATAGCACCTGGCAAAGTATTTCCACGTTTAGTCTGAGCTTGCCGGAAGGGTATGGCAACGTGTGGGGATCGCGTCAGTATAGCGCTATCGGAAACGCGTTACCGCTTCAGAAGAATGACTACATTACCGTAGGGGCAACCGCTAACCTGCGGAAAATAGTCCCGTTTCTCGGCACGCTAACCGTTAGCCGGACCAACAACAAGTATACCCGTAACACGTATACCAATATCGATTACGACCAGTCATTGTTAGCAAACAGATATGCGACGGTGTCCCTGCGCGCCGGTATTCAAAATTATCAGTACGACAACGGTGAAAACCTGCGCGATAAGTACATTAATATTGACGTTTCTGTTCCCTTTGCCACCTGGTTCAGCACGGGCGTTTCGAGCCAGAACGGTAACATGCTGGCCAACGCCACGCTTCGAAAACGCTTTGACAATAGTGCCATTACTCAGGTCGGTGCCTCTGTATCAAAGCAGTTAAAGCAAAAAAACGATAACGCCAGCAGCTATCGTACCGATGACTATGCCACTAACGGTTTCGTCAGCTATGACACGAAATATAACGCTGGTACCGTCTCAGTCAGTCGCTCAGCGCAGCACAGTTCCAATTACAGTCTTAGCTCGCAAGGCAGCGTGGCCTGGACGCAAAATAAACTCTATGCCGGTAAAGGCAACCAGACTGCGGGTCTGGTTGTTAATACCGGTTTCAGTGAACAGGGAAGGGTGATGGCTAAGATCAATGGACAAAATTATCCGCTGACCGGGAAAAGTAATTTCATCAGTCTTCCACCTTACGCGGAATATAAGGTTGAGCTGATGAATGATAAAAATTCGGAAGACAGTGTTGATATTGTGAGCGGCCGTCGCAGCAATGTCGTGCTCTACCCTGGCAACGTTAGCGTGCTCAATCCGGAAATAAAGCAGCTCGTCACCGTCTTTGGTCGGGTGAAGGATAAACGTGGCGGTTATTACGCTAACGCCGATATTCACAATCACATTGGTAAAACGAGAACGGATGAACTCGGCGAGTTCGCCATGGACGTCGATAAACGGTATCCGGTGATCACACTCATGGATAAATTCGGGGGTATCTGCGAAGTAGATCTTGATCTGAAAGGAGCAAAAGGCGCCGTGTGGGTGGGGGAAATCCCTTGCGAAATCCAGCAACAGACAGCATCACTGACTGGAGAGGTTAAGCATGTTTATTAAAACTCGTCGCGTCATGCTGCTGATGTGCTGGCTGCTCGCATCGCCTGCACAGGCACTGACGGCAAGCAGTAGCGGCAGCGGCAGTAACACTTATATGTTTATTAACAATACAGTCGATCACGAATATTTCATCACGACAGGTTCATTATCCCCGCGATTCAGCGGCGCCAATGTCTGGACGAAATATAAGACTAATCAGCGCAGTTTAGGATATATGGGCAATTCAGGCTGGAGTTATCTCAACCGTTATTATGACCTGTGGATCGACAGCTCTCCGATTAACCAACCTTTTGTGGGACTCCGCTGTATGAGTACGGGGGCGAATTGTCCCGCCTCAGGATATATCTCTCCCGACGTCATTGATAAAGATGGTTTTTATCATGTCATGTCCGGCAGCAGCGTTGAGAATGGCAGCTATGGTGCGGGGACGCTAAGCCCGGCCGCCTATGAATATTTCCGCAACCAGCCCGTGGGGGCAACAGATACGTTTCAGCTGAATCTCTGCTACTTAAATTCCAATACTGACTACGATTTTGCCTCCGGTACGCGCTGTAAAGACCTCGCGAGCGGAGGCACGTGGCGCTATTACACGATGAGTTTCGAAAAGGTCGCTCATTTGACATTGAACAGTACGGGTTCAATGGCAGAAGTGTGGGTAGCAAGCGATGGTACCCCGAGTATTAACATGGGTTCAGATCTGTGCCAGATAGGCGTGGTATCAAACGTAACCGGGGTCATATGTAAGATGGTTTCTTACAACCTTCAGCAGACGAAAACGCTGACCACCTCGCTTGATTTTCGCATGGTCATTGATACTGCATTGTTGGGATTTTCGCCCGGAACATCAGACGTGAAATACAGTGGAGATGGTGCCAGCTGGACCAACTTCGGCACGGCCAGTACCTACACAAAAACGTTTACCACCTCTGGAGAGTACGTGTACGTCTTTCTGTCTAATGCCTTCTTTAAAAAGGTCCTGACAGCTGGCACGGATCTGACCAACAAGGATTCGCTTTTCACGTTCTATTTTGATAATTCAGTGACTCCGCAATCGGGTTATTATCAATTTACGCCTTCGACGCTGGTTAACATCGTCCCTCGTGAATATGGCATCAGCATTATGTCCAGCGACGGGAACTCAGATCCGCAAGCATCGGGTATGATCGGCAGCGAAGAGCCGATCTCCTTTGAGTATAAAGTCATGACGTCTGCTGCACGGCAGGCCGACAGCATTACTGCACAGGTGATTGGTGATTCCACAACCTTAAACGGCGTGCCTTACTGCCTGTTTACCTCAACAGATAATGACTTAAGAGTTCCTGTTCCGGCTTATCTTGAATGGACTTCTTCTGCCGGGGCAGTTGAGCGGGCCCGTAACAGCTGTAACGAGAATGCCGTCGATATGACAAACGCCGCGTGGACCCAGACTGCATGGAACGCCAATAACGATGATGGCTATTTTTTCTCCACGACATTACGACTTCTGTTTCCGATGGACGACTCACGCTCAAACCTTACGTTAGACGGTCGCGACTGGATGGGAACCGTTAGCGCAAGCGGTGAGCTAAAGGTGACGGCTAAATGGATCGGCGTAGATCGGTAGGTACGAAGATGAAAAATATTCTCTTAATCGCTTTAAGCATGCTTGGTTCTCCGGCCGCTTACGCCGTGTATTTTAATTCAATAATATATGATATGGACGACAGTAAAGATTTTATTGCTCGCTCTGTTATCAATGATACTAAGAAAACGAATTTATATACGCTATCGGCTTATAAAATCTCTCGCCCGGGTAACGGCCTGGAGCCTCCTGTAAATAATATAGCCAGGGATTTGGTCTGGTCCCCGTTAAAGTTCACCGTACAGCCAAACGGTCGCGAGTATTTTAAGCTCTATTATCGTGGGCCTAAAGATGATGTCGAGAGATACTACCGGGTGATCTTTAGGGAAACGCCGGTTACACTTTTTCCGTGGCGTGCTGAACAAAAGAAAATGGATTTCATACCGGTCGTTTCAATGAGTACTATTCTCATTGTCCGCCCTCGCAAAACTCATCTACGCTATGAGATAGATGAACAAAACGGCACAATAAAAAATACGGGCAACACATTTTTTAGAGTCATCCTACAGAAAGGGTGCAATGGTGATGATGAAAGTTCAACTCAGTTTTATATGCTGCCGGGCGAAATCTGGAAGGGTACTGAGGCAAAAAGTGGAAATAAGAAATTTATTGTCGCATTGGGTAAATACCATCACTTAGGTAGCGGCTGTTTTTCCAGTCAGCCTGGTTAGCCTTCTCAGCCAGTCGCATAGATAGCATGCATTAGACGCAGATCCCGCAGTCGATTCAGTCCTCCAAACTTCTTGCAGAGAGAAGACTGGAAGCGGTAAACGCTGCGGGCATCACACGACATGATGCGTGCAATATCCTGACTGGACTTCCCCCGGGCGAGCAGACGCAGTGTACCCATCTCTTGATCTGTCAGCGTTGGTGTGCGCCGGCAGTGAAGTCTCCGTCCCTGCATGACACGCTTAATTTTATTGATTACACTGGGCAAGCAGTTTTCGACCTCAACCACCGACCATGAAAACCCTGAATGGGCCATCCAGAAATTTGCCATGGGTAGCATACTTTTTTCGGATAATAAGATAATCTTTAGTCCAGAAGCTTGAAGTTTCTTTGCCCATTCCTCATCAATAAAAAACAAAATATTATCTAGTGAGAAATCAACCACGATGACGCCTTGAGGTAAATAGCAGGTTAATTCCGTAAAAACCAGCTCATGAATAGTGCGTTTAAAATACTGGTTTAAATCAGGCCAGATTGCAAACTGCCTCTTTGCACAAAAAATTTCCTGCGCTTTATTTTCTGAGTCGAGAGGGCAGTTAAAACTACACCCCATACAGTTAACGGCACTGATTTTTTTTAGCATTTTCTTTTATCCTTCTGTCCTGAAAATTTACACAGGAAGATAGTATATGTTTTTTAAACATACCGTAAACGTTACAGCGTCAAACGATTGTTTACTTTTGGTGTGAAAGAAATACATTTTTTTAATCTGTTGTGTATAAGTACACGTTGATTGACAAAACAGTCGCTCAGTGAATGTTATGCGATAAAGTGAACTACAATGACAAGGGTGATATGATATTATCGGCAGGCCTAGGTCTTATAGAAACCGATGCCGGGTGTAATGCCCGGCATCGATTTTATACTGCGTGACAGCTGAATGAAGAAAAAATCTTATTTCCGCCCATATTATCCATAATAAGATCGAGCAATTTTCGATATTCCTCACGGGTAATCACTTCAGCCCGAATTTCGGTTGTTCCTTCCGCCTGCGTCGTGGTGGAATAAATGCCTTTCACGCTAATCCTCAACTCTTTCGCCATGCTTACCACGCTCTGCCGCACCGCATCTTCATGCTCGTCATTGCAGGTAATTTTCAGGACATAGCATTTTTCGCCTTCATGGAGTGCGGGCAGTTGATTAATTCGCTGCGCGGCTTCGCGTAGCAATATGTTGGCACAGAGAATAATTAGGCTGGCCATGGCGGCATTCCAGAACTGACCTAATCCGCACAGCACGCCAATTCCGGCCGAGCACCACAGCGTTGCTGCGGTATTCAGGCCACGGATATTCATTCCTTCACGCATAATGACGCCAGCGCCAAGGAAACCTATTCCGGAGACGATCTGCGCTGCGATACGCCCCGGACTATCAGGAGATGTGGATACCGAACTCAAAATGAACACCGCCGCGCCCGTGGCAACCAGTGCATTGGTACGAAGCCCGGCCATACGCTGGCGCCACTGTCTTTCCGCGCCAATAATTGCGCCCAGCAGCATCGCTGCGAGCAGATGAGAGATATAAGGGAACATCAGCCTGTCGCCTGTTAACGTTATTAAATAATAAGCGTCAGTGCTTTGCTAAGCACATCATACGCCGTTTAATTGCTAAGCGTGTCAGGACGACGGTGGCGGAAAGAGTGAATGTGTAAACATGAACATCGCGATGCCCCACAAATTGAGCGTTTTTACTATTTCGGGATACAATCGCTTAAAGAGGATTGCTGCCCACCGTGAAGGCAAGCAGCGAGAAATTCGCGTCAGCTTACCTTCGTATCAAATATAAAATGGCTTTCCAACGAAGAGCTCCTGTATAAATTTAGTGCCAGTATAGTCAGGCGAAATGCTCAGTAAAGCGAAAAAGCAACGTCCGTTATGAATTGTTTAAGTTCGGGATGATTGTTTTTTAAGACGTCATCTGATTTTCAAAAATACCCGGAATACTCCATTTCCTTTTTTACAGGCGATAACAGGCAAAGGCAGGCAGTATGTCTCTTCGTTCGGTGCGCGCACCGGACCTGGGAAACAGACAGTACGCCGGGTGGGGCATAGCCGCCACCCGGCGTCACGCTTATGCCAGTTCGTTAGGGCACGCTTCGCCTTTTTCCAGCTGCTGCAGGTTACCCAGCGTGGTTTCCGAAATGCTGATCAGCGCTTCGGCAGTCAGAAACGCCTGATGCCCGGTAAAGAGCACGTTGTGACAGGCAGACAGGCGGCGGAACACGTCGTCCTGGATCACATCATTAGACTTGTCTTCAAAGAACAGATCGCGTTCGTTCTCATACACGTCCATCCCCAGCGCGCCAATTTTCTGGGTTTTCAGCGCTTCGATAGCGGCCTGAGAGTCAACCAGCCCGCCGCGGCTGGTGTTGATGATCATCACGCCGTCTTTCATCTGGTCAAACGCGGTCTGGTTAAGCAGGTGGTAGTTCTCCGGCGTCAGCGGGCAATGCAGGGAGATCACGTCAGACTGCGAGAACAGGGTCGGCAGGTCGACGTATTCCACGCCCAGATCCAGCGCAGCTGCGCTTGGGTACGGATCGAACGCCAGCAGACGCATGCCGAAGCCTTTCAGAATGCGCAGGGCAGCCACGCCAATTTTACCGGTGCCGATCACGCCCGCGGTTTTGCCGTACATGGTAAAGCCGGTCAGCCCCTCCAGCGAGAAGTTGGCGTCACGGGTACGCTGATAGGCGCGGTGAATACGACGGTTGAGCGACATCATCATGCCAATCGCATGTTCCGCCACCGCTTCCGGGGAGTACGCCGGCACGCGCACCACCTTCAGACCCAGCTCTTTCGCCGCGTCGAGGTCCACGTTATTAAAGCCCGCGCAGCGCAGGGCAATGTACTTCACACCCTGTTTTTTCAACTCTTCCAGCACCGGACGACTGCCATCGTCGTTAACAAAAATGCAGACGCCTTCACAGCCGTGCGCCGTTTTGGCGGTTTTTTCGGACAGCAGAAAGTCGAAAAATTCAAGCTCAAACCCGTAAGCCTCGTTAACATGTTGCAGATACTTTTTGTCGTACTGCTTTGTGCTATATACCGCGAGTTTCATAAGGCTTTCTCCAGTGATTTTGCATTCACGTTAGCATGATTAAAATTATCTTACAATTTCTAAAATATTATTGAATTCAATAAGTTCTATCAATTATTCTAGAGCATCTATCCTTAAAAATGGCATTCCCTTCAACTGACTGGCTAAACATGCGACAATGATCGGCACTGCCGGCTTAATTCTTTCGTTAAATCAGGATATTAACTGCCCATGAAGGGTAAATACAAAGCCGCTCTTGCGCTTTTACTGCTGTTCATATTGTTGCCGCTGACGCTGCTGATGACGCTCGCCCAGTGGGTACCGACGCTCGCCGGGATCTGGCTGCCCGTCGGGACGCGCATCGCATTCGAAGAAAGTCCGAAACTGACTCGCCACGCGCTGGTGATCCCCGATCTTCGCTATCTGGTTGAAGACTGCGAAATTGCCCGCATCGATAACGTGACGCTGTCACATCCGAGCCGCTGGAAACTGGATATCGGCGCGCTGGATCTTAACTCCGTCTGTCTGAGCAAAATTCCCCAGTCTGCGCCCTCAACGGTCGCCCCCAAAACGCTGGCGCAATGGCAGGCCGTGTTACCCAATACCTGGCTCACGATTCACCGTCTGACGCTGTCGCCCTGGCAGCAGTGGCAGGGCGAACTTCAGGCATCGCTGACCCCGTTCCGTCAGGAGATCGCCTATAAAGGCGAGCAGGTCAGCATTAAAGGCACGCTTCGCGGACAGACGCTCTCGGTCAGCCAGTTCGATGTACAGCTCCCGGACCAGCCGCAGCCGATTAAGCTGGTGGGCGAGTTCACGCTGCCGTTGGTACCTGACGGCGTGCCGGTGAAAGGCCACGCGGTCGCGACCTTTAACGTGCCACAGTTAACGTCTCTGGTCGATGCCGATCTGGACTGGGAAGACAATCAGGGGCAGCTGGTCGTAATGGCGCGGGACAACCCCGATCCGCTGCTCGATCTGCCGTGGCAGGTTACGGCGGAGCAGCTGAGCATCAGCGACGGGCGCTGGAACTGGGATCTTTCCGGTATGCCGCTGAGCGGGCGCGTTTCGCTTCGCGCGGACAACTGGCAGCAGGGGCTGGATAAAACCACCCTGACCGGACGACTGAACGTGCTGACCCACGGTGACGCGGGCAAAGGCAACGCGGTATTGAACATTGGGCCCGGCAGGCTAGGCATGGAAAACAGCGACATGCCCCTGACTCTCAGCGGCGAGGCGAAGCAAAACGATCTTATTCTTTACGCCAAATTGCCCGCAACGCTGACCGGCAGCCTGTATGAACCGCAGCTGGCCTTTGAGCCGGGTGCGCTGCTCCGCTCGCGCGGGCGCATCATTGACTCACTCGATATCGATGAAATCCGCTGGCCGCTGGCGGGCGTGAAGCTGACGCAGAAGGGCGTGGACGGCCGTTTACAGGCGATTCTGCGCGCCCATGAAAACAAGATGGGTGATTTTGAACTCCACCTGGACGGCCAGGCCAACGACTTTTTACCTGATAACGGCCTGTGGCAGTGGCGCTACTGGGGTAAAGGCGGTTTTACGCCGATGCATGCCCGCTGGGATGTCGCCGGGAAAGGCGAGTGGCGCGACAACCTTATTGAGCTGACGGCGCTCTCCACCGGTTTTGACAAGCTCCAGTACGGCACGATGGAGATCAGCAAGCCGCGTCTGGTGCTGGATCGGCCGGTGCGCTGGTTGCGTGACCCCGATAAACCGGCCTTCAGCGGCGCGCTGTCGCTCAACGCAGGGCAAACCCGTTTCTCTGGCGGCAGCGCGTTGCCGCCCTCGGTCCTGACCTTCAGCGTCGACGGCACCGACCCGACCCTTTTTCAATTTAAGGGCGACCTCCATGCGGAGAAAATTGGCCCGGTACAGGTGAACGGTCGCTGGGACGGCGTCCGTCTTCGCGGGCAGGCCTGGTGGCCGAAACAGTCCCTCACCGTATTCCAGCCGCTGATCCCGCCGGACTGGAAAATGACGCTGCGCGACGGGGAACTTTATGCACAGGTCGCCTTCTCGGCGGCGGCCGATCAGGGCTTTGAAGCGGGCGGGCACGGCGTGCTGAAATCCGGCAGCGCCTGGATGCCGGATAACCAGATTAACGGCGTTGATTTTGTACTGCCGTTCCGCTTTAGCGAGGGAACCTGGTCTCTCGGCACGCGCGGTCCGGTCACGTTGCGCATCGGTGAAGTGGAAAACCTGGTGACCGCGCGCAACATTACCGCCGATCTACAGGGGGATTATCCCTGGACGGAGGACAACCCGCTGCTGCTCACCAACGTGAAGGTGGAAACCCTCGGCGGGAAGATCACCATGCAGCAGCTGCGGATGCCACAGCACGATCCGGCCCTGCTGCGCGTGGACAATATCTCCTCCAGCGAGCTGATTAGCGCCGTCAACCCGAAGCAGTTTGCCATGTCAGGGCCTGTGAGCGGGGCGCTGCCGTTCTGGCTGGACAATGAAAAATGGATCATTAAAGATGGCTGGCTGACCAACCCGGGGCCCATGACGCTACGCATCGACAAAGATACGGCAGACGCCATCGTGAAGGATAATATGGTTGCGGGTGCCGCGATTAACTGGCTCCGCTATATGGAAATTTCGCGCTCGTGGACGAGAATCAATTTAGATAACCTGGGTGAATTAACCATGCAGGCGACCATCAAGGGGACCAGCCGGGTGGACGGCAAAAGCAGCTCCGTCAACCTGAACTATACCCATGACGAGAATGTCTTTACCCTCTGGCGCAGCCTGCGTTTTGGGGACAACCTGCAAACCTGGTTTGAGCAACATGCGGCGATACCTGCTCCCCGCAGTTCGACTGGCAAGGAAAGTGAGGAACAACAATGAAAAAGATGGCTGGTGTGCTCACCGTTGCCGTTGCCGCGCTACTGACCGGCTGTACGCCGCGTATTGAAGTCGCTGCACCAAAGGAGCCGATTACCATCAATATGAATGTCAAAATCGAACATGAGATCCATATTAAGGTCGATAAAGACGTTGAAACCCTGCTGAAATCGCGCAGCGATCTGTTCTGAGGATGCCATGAAACGATTAGCTCTGATTTTACTGGCGCTGGGGATGAACGTGCAAGCGGCTGCGCTGACCTTAAACGACGCCCGGGCGCAGGGGCGCGTGGGGGAAACCCTCAGCGGGTATCTTGCACCGATTCAACAGGATGCGGAAACGCTGGCGCTGGTCAATCGTATCAATGCGGCACGCACGGAAAACTATCAGAAGCTGGCTGACAGCAATAATTTGCCGGTCGATGAAGTGGCCAAAATGGCAGGTCAAAAGCTGGTTGCCCGCGCGCAGCCGGGCGAATACGTGAAGGGTATTAACGGAAAATGGCTCAAAAAATAGCTAGCGGTAGCGCCTGCGGTATTCACCCGGCGAGACGCCAAAACGCTGCTTAAACGCCGTTGAAAAATGGCTATGGTCGGTGAACCCCCAGCTGTAGCCAATGCCCGCCAGCTTTTCATCATCCCCGGCCGAGCGCAGTACCTGCGCGCACAGATCCAGGCGACGGTTTTTGATGTACTGCGCCACCACCAGCCCCTTCTCGGCAAACATGCGGTAGAGGCTGCGCACGGACATACCGCTCTCGGCGGCAATCCATTCCGGGCGCAGCGATTCAGACTGAATATGGTCGTCAATCAGCGCCACGACATGCAGGAACTGGCGTTCCTTGCGGGGCTGAATGATTTCACGCTGCTGGAAAGCCGGGCGCAGCAGGCAGATCATCGCTTCGAGCGCCGCTTCGCTCTCCCGGTCACTCAGGTCGGTATTGCTCATGCTCTCCATCAGCAGGCGATGGCTCAGCTGTACCGTGGGCAAGGTGCGGGAAAGGGCGGTCGCGCAGCTTATCTCCTGGAAACGACACTGCTGCTCAATAATCTGACGGGGAACCAGCAGCGAAATCTGGCGGGATTTTTCCCGCCAGTTGATCGAGCAGGGACGCGACGCGTCAATCAGCGTGATATCACCGGTTCTGAGTACCGCCCGACGCTCATCCTGTTCAATTTCCGCGCTGCCTTCAAGCTGGAACACGGTATAGAACCAGGCATCGTTACTCTGCGTAATCTCCTGACGGGAGCGGAACAGGTTGACGCCGCCTGCGGTCACGGTGCTGAGCTTCAGGCTGCGCGCATAGCTGGTCTCCAGCTCGCCGAAGAACTTCCCCTCGGTGGGCTGCGCGTTAAAACGCCCGCAAACCTGGTTAATTTGCGCCAGCCACTGCTGATATTGTTCCTGCTCGCTTGCACACGCCATCGTTTCTCTCACTGCACCGTCAACGTTTTCGCATTGTTGCATTTGTGTTGCATTTTGTCAGAGCTATGAGGCTGACTATAGGAAAGAACACTCACCGGTAACAGCGATATAAGCGGCAATTATCGCGATTTGCGGAGCCTGTCACAGGTGGCAAAGCGAATGTCACAGAGACGAAAGCGAGAATGCAAAACCCCACTTAGACTGGATGAACACCCTGCGAAGAATAACGAAGGAGTATCCTATGTCTGAATCACAGGTGGCCATTCAGCCTGCCGTACAACAATTTTTAGACCGACAGCATGGCCTGTGGATTGAAGGGCGTCAGGCCGCGTCGGACAGTGAAAAGCGGCTGAACGTCTTCAACCCGGCCACGGGCGAGGTCATTGCCTCGACTGCCGATGCCAGCGTCGATGACGTGGACCGTGCCGTCATGTCCGGCTGGCGGGCGTTTGTTGCCCGCAGCTGGGCCGGTAAACTCCCGGCGGAGCGCGAGCGGATCCTGCTTCATTTCGCCGATCTGGTCGAACAGCACAGCGAGGAGCTGGCCCAGCTTGAAACGCTGGAGCAGGGCAAATCCATTAACATTTCCCGCATGTTTGAAGTCGGCTGCACCCTGAACTGGATGCGCTATACCGCCGGGCTGACCACCAAAATTTCGGGTAAGACCCTCGACCTCTCCATCCCGCTGCCGCAGGGCGCCCGCTATCAGGCGTGGACGCGTAAGGAGCCGGTTGGCGTGGTGGCCGGTATTGTGCCCTGGAACTTCCCGCTGATGATCGGGATGTGGAAAGTGATGCCTGCGCTGGCCGCGGGATGCTCTATTGTCATCAAGCCGTCAGAGACCACGCCGCTGACCATGCTGCGCGTGGCGGAACTGGCCAGTGAAGCGGGCATTCCGGACGGGGTGTTCAACGTGGTAACCGGGAGCGGCGCGGTGTGCGGCGCAGCGCTGACCTCGCATCCGCATATTGCAAAGGTGAGCTTTACCGGCTCAACGGCGACGGGTAAGCAAATCGCCCGCGCGGCGGCGGATACGCTAACCGGGGTGACCCTGGAACTGGGTGGGAAAAACCCGGCTATCGTACTGAAAGACGCGGACCCGGCGTGGGTGATCGAAGGCCTGATGACCGGCAGCTTCCTGAACCAGGGGCAGGTGTGCGCGGCAAGCTCGCGCATCTACATTGAAGCGCCGCTGTTTGACACGCTGGTCAGCGGGTTTGAGCAGGCGGTGAAATCCCTGAGCGTCGGGCCGGGCATGTCGCCGGAGGCGTTTATCAACCCGCTGGTGTCGCGCGCGCACTGCGACAAGGTGCAGACCTTCCTTGATGAAGCGAAGTCGCGCAACGCGGAGCTGATCGTTGGTAACAGGGGGCCGGAAGGCAAAGGTTATTACGTTTCGCCTACGCTGGTGGTGAACCCGGATGCCTCACTGCGCCTGACGCGTGAAGAGGTGTTTGGCCCGGTGGTCAACGTGGTGCGCGTCGCCGACGGGGAAGAGGCGCTCCAGCTGGCAAACGACACCGAATATGGCCTGACGGCCAGCGTCTGGACGCAGAATATCAGCAAGGCGCTGGAGTACACCGACAGGCTGCAGGCGGGCACCGTCTGGGTGAACAGCCATACGCTGATCGACGCCAACCTGCCGTTCGGCGGCATGAAGCAGTCCGGCACCGGACGTGACTTTGGCCCGGACTGGCTGGACGGCTGGTGTGAAACCAAGTCGGTTTGCGTGCGTTATTAAAAAACAAGCCGGGTGGCGGCTACGCCTTACCCGGCCTACAACGACTCGCACCGTAGGCCGGGTAAGCGCAGCGCCACCCGGCATTATTTACAGCGACCACCGATCCCGTCCGGCCTCCTTCGACCGATACAGCGCCGCATCGGCGCGGGCGATGATCTCGGTGCCCGCTAACCCTTCCGCCATGCTCGCAATCCCCATGCTCACGGTGACATGGTCGCTAACGGTTGACGCGCTGTGCGGTATGGACTCCACGCGAAGGCCGTCCTGAATGCGTAGGGCCACCTTTTCAGCGATGTTTTCCGGGCAGTTAAACAGGATCACCACGAACTCCTCGCCGCCGTAGCGTGACACCACATCGTCAGGCGTCCGCACGGACTGCTTCAGCACCCGCGCCACGCGCGTCAGGCAGTCGTCACCCGCCTGGTGCCCGTAGGTGTCGTTGTAGCGTTTGAAATAGTCGATATCCAGCATAATCACCGAGAAGGTTTTTTTCTGCTCAACCGCATTCTCCAGCACCACTTCCATTTTTCGGCGATTGGCGGTTTTGGTTAACGGATCCTGATGCGCCAGCGCATCCAGTCTGGAGATCAGCAGCTGATTTTGCTGATTACGTCGCCAGGCCTCGTCAAACCAGCTCAACAGGATGAAACGCCCGCAGATCAGGATCAGCGTAAAGACGCTCCAGATAACAACGAAGTGAAGGTTGAGGCCATCGTTCCGTATCCAGCTTGCTATCGGCAGGGTGATCCAGAGCGGGAGCACAAAGGCGAGCAACCCTTCAGGATAAAAATAGAGCGCCGTTAAGCCGGCGAGTAATAAAATAACGCACAGCGGCCAGACGTGCGGGAGCAGCAGCTGGGTGATAAACCAGAAGCAGGAGACCGACCAGATGGCGCTACAAATAAACAACACCGCGCTGATACCGGCGATGCGCCGCCAGGCCATGAGGATAAGCGCAGCGGAGAGGATGATAATGCCGAGCATGGAGGCATCGACCATTCTCGTCAGCTGCGGCGAGTGGGGATAAAGGGGATCGCTGGTATTAAGCAGGACGTGTCGCAGCAGAATCATCACCGCGAAGCTGATGTTGACGAAGGCCAGCCACGGCAGGTTCATCGCCAGCCCGTGCATGACCATGGCATGGCGCGTTGGCCAGGTTGCCCGTTCAAGTGTCGGTTTTTTTCTTTTTTCCATTGACGCTTTTTACCCTGTCTGGCTAACACGTGAAGCAGGAAAGGGCGGACGAACCGCCCTTTGCGCGTACCGTTACGGTGTCACAATGTTAAACCAGAAATCAAACTTGTCCATATAGCTAAGCATGGCATCAAGTTTCGCGCTGTCGCCAGTAATTTTAATATTTCCGCTGTCCTGGGCCTGTTTCAGCGTAACCTCCTTGAGAATGATTTTATTCAGGGTGTCACGGTTAAGCGTCAGCCTCTTTTGCTTCAGCGTTCGCCGTGTGGTTCAGCACGCAGTTTTCCAGCTCGAGTTTGTACTTCCCGCCATCGCTGCCTAAATCAATGTTAAACACCGATTTAGCTTCACCGGCTTTCTGACCGTTGATATGAACAGCCAGATAGTCGAAGAACATCTCTGGCGTCATCGCGCGTACCGTATCCGGGCTTGCGGTATTCGGCGTTGGACCTTTCACCACGCCGTTACGCAACTCTTGCGCACCGGTCAGGTAGAAGTTACGCCACGGGCCAGACTCAGCCTGATAGCCAAGCTGTTCCAGCGCATCCGCTTCCAGGTTACGTGCCGCCTGGTTGTTGGGATCGGCAAAGACCACTTTGCTGACCACCTGCGCCACCCAGCGGTAGTTCCCCTGGTCGAAGTCGGTTTTCGCCTTGTTCAGGATGGCATCCGCGCCGCCCATATACTCAACGAATTTCTTCGCGGCTTCTTCAGGCGGCGGTTCATCCAGCGTCGCCGGGTTGCCGTCAAACCAGCCCAGATACAGCACATAGGTGGCTTTCACGTCATGGCTCACCGAACCGTAATAGCCGCGGTTAGCCCAGGTATGCGCCAGTGAATCCGGGAGCTTGAGGTGGTGGTCCCAAGACCGGCACCCACCTGGCCTTTGGCATCTGGCTTCAGCAGGTTGCCAAACATATAGCTGGCGCGGCGGCTCATCACGTTGCTTTAAAATAGAGATCCATCCCGACCTTCGCCGTTTCTGCCGACACCAGCGGGTCAACCACGGTAATACCTTCTTTCCCTTCAATGATGGTCATATTTGACAGATCAAGATTTCGGATCTGATATACGCCGTCGGTCACTTCAAACAGGCCGCTAATATTAATCAGCTGAGATTGACGCCATAAGCTGGGATTAACGGAGTCCGGCGCTTTATCGCCTTCTTTAATAAACGAATACTGCTGTGGATCCCAGATAACATTGCCTTGTTCCCCTTTGATAATTTCCTGAGGCTGAAAGTGGTTCAAGAAATGCAAGGGAAATAAACGAGGTAGAAATAACTATAATCGGGGAGAGGTATTCAGCAAGTAAATAGATGAAAAACCGGGCATTGCGCCCGGTGCGTTATTTATTTTTGTTCGTCTTTCTTTTTCCCGAGCGTTGGCGTCTCGTCGAAGAAGTTCCACGGTTTAAGCAGGGTATGCACCCATTCCGTCGGCATGATCGGCCACTCCTCCGCGCGGGCGACGTGGGTGGTGCCGGTGGTCATCCAGACCACGTCATCCTGGTCGTTCAGCGACTCGTTATCTTTGCTGTACTGCCCCAGACCCGTATCGTGGATGGAGCGGTTCGGGAATTTGCCTTCCGGATAGAGTTCATCCGGGTGGTAGCGGGTCACCCACAGCTGTTTGTCCATAAAGCTGAGTCGATGATAGATCCACTCGTCCGGGGCAAATTTCGCGCCGGTTGCCACCGGGTGCGTACCGCCCGCGTAAGGGATTATCTGGTACGAGACCGGGTTGCCCATGCGGTTCTCTTTGCGGGTGTTGCTCAGCAGCCGAATGGTGCCCGGGTCGAATTTCTGCGCCGCCTGCTGCTCGGTATCAATGTCGTACTGATTGATCTGCATGGTGCTGGTGCGCGGGCCACCGGCGGTATTCGGCTTCACTTCCGGATCCATGGCCACCAGCTTGTTGTTGATGCCGTCCACGTCCATATCAAGACGGAAGTTGTAGATGTGCTGGTGGGTGGTGCCCACGATGTTATGGTCGATCAGCGTGCCGTATTTGGTGTCGTCTTTCGCGGTGGCGTCGTGCATGGTTTTCGCCTGAACGCCTTTCACCGCTTCGATACCCGTCGCGCCGGCATCAATGCCGATGGTGCCATTTTCATGGAACACCCAGTCGAAGATGTAATCGTAGTTGCCCACGGTACTCACCCAGCGCACCACCAGCTCGCGGCGCTCGGTGCTGACGTTTGGCTGGCCCATCTCCTGATGTTTGTACTCCGGCCCTGCGTAGCGTTCGAAAATGGCGATCGCGCGCGGGATCTCCATCGGCGCGCCGGTGTAATCCGGGATGGTTTCATTGAGCATCACGGCGTTGGACGGCACGTCTTTACCGCGCACCAGCGGCGAGGTCAGGGTGCCCATGCCGTAGTCGCCGGAGTCGAGATAGGCTTTAAAGTACCAGCCCACGTCCGGATCGCCGTAAGGGACGATCATGCCGCCGAGCGACCCCTGATACATAATCTGGCGCTTTTTGCCGTTGTCGTTATACGTGACGGTTGAAATCATCGGGCCGACGCGGGAGTCCAGGCTCAGGTGGAAATCCCAGTTCTGCCAGTGCACCATATCCCCGGTGATGGTGTAGTTCTTGCCTTCCGGCTCGACGATCTCCAGGGGTTTCTTCGCCGTTTCTACCCGGTCGCGGCCGTCATACGGGCGTGGGGTGAGCGGAACCGGGATGACCGGGCCTTCTTCGATCTTCTGAATTTTCTTCTGCTCAAGATCGACAACCGCGACCAGGTTCTCAATCGGGTGCGCCCAGTAGTTGCCGTCGCCGACATCCAGATAGCTCACCACCTTCAGCAGGCGATCTTCCTGCTTCAGGCCGTCTTTACCGTCGAAATAGCCCACGGTCAGCGGCGTGGTAATCACTTTTTTCGGGTCGGTGATGCCGTGTTTTTTAAGCACCTCGGCGAACTCGGTGCTCTCGTTGATAATCTGCTGCACCGCGGTGAAATCATCCAGCAGCACCATGCCGTGCGCGTCTTTCACCGGTTCCCAGCGCAGGATTTTTTTATCCTTCAGGTCCACCACGCTTTCGATAACGTGCTTTCCATCGAGCATGACAATCTTCGCCTGGCGAGGGGCATCCACAGCCGTACCGTTGAGCACAAAGTCCCACACTTTGGCTTTCTCAGGCTCTGCAAGGGCAATCTGGGTAAAGCGGGTATTCGGCTTAAAATCCGCAGAGGCTTTCACAATCTCTACGGCCTGCTTAATTTCGTCCGCCGTTAGCGCATTTAACGGGTGAGGGCGTTTTTCAACCTGGAAGGTCTGGTCAAGGCCGGACTGGAAAACATCGTTGATGAAGGTATCGGAAATAAAGGCTTTCTTGCCTTTCATCACCACCGGCACCTCGAGCTTGAGGGTTTTACCGTTGACGATGGCGGTTTTTGCGCCCGGTTTGACCTTCACAAAGGCACCGTCTTTCGCAATGGTGAACATCTGTGCGTAATCATCCCACTGAACGTCCGCGCCAAAGTCCTGCAGCGTTTTGTCCATCGGGACCATATGCGCCTCGCTGCCGTGGGCGAAAACAGGGGATTGCCAGGCGCAACACAGCGCAACGGCCATGGCCAGCGCCGTTCTACGGGCAGAAAAAGAAGAATTGCTTCCCATCGTAGACCTCATCTTGTTGTGTTTATACCCGTCATACTTCAAGTTGCAGGTGCGTTGGCTGCACTCACTCACCCCAGTCACGTACTTATGTACGCTCCCGGGGATTCGTTCCCTTGCCGCCTTCCTGCAACTCGAATTATTTAGGGTTTATTGTGTTGTGACAGCCTTATCCTGACAGGCCCATGAGAAAAGCGTTTGCCTGCATCTGCCAGGTTATTTGTCAGTCTTGCCAGGTTAAAAAAAGAGCGGGGCGGTGTCACACCCCGGCTGGTCATCGTAGGCCGGGTAAGCATCGCGCCACCCGGCAGGAAAGGCGGTGAAGGGAAGGTGTCAGAAATCACCCTGCTGGCGCGCCACCAGCGTCAGAATGGAGTAGAGCGCCACGGCCTGCTGGTGCTGGTTGAAGATCTCAACCGCCCATTCCACCACGCCGGTCGGTTTTTCCTCGGCGGTGCGCTGCTTCTTCAGCGTTTTACGCTTGCAGGTCAGACGCACCTGTATGGTATCGCCCGGCTTGACCGGTTCGATAAAGCGCAGATTTTCCATGCCGTAGTTGGCAATGACTGGCCCGACGCCCGCATCAACAAACAGTCCCGCTGCGGCGGAGATCAGGAAGTAGCCGTGCACCACGCGCTCGCCAAAGATCGACTCTGCCGCGCCGATCTTGTCCATATGAGCATAGAAGTGGTCGCCGCTCAGGCAGGCAAAGTTCACAATGTCTGCTTCCGTGAGGGTGCGGCGCGGCGTCAGCAGGCTGTCGCCCGGCTGTAGCTCCTCAAAGTATTTGCGGAACGGATGCACGCGATCTTCCTGCACCGTTGCGCCACGCACCCACTGTTTGCCAATGGCCGCCAGCATCGTCGGACTGCCCTGAATCGCGGTGCGCTGCAGGTAGTGCTTCACCGCGCGCAGGCCGCCCAGCTCTTCGCCGCCGCCCGCGCGGCCCGGGCCGCCGTGCACCAGCTGAGGAAGCGGGGAGCCGTGGCCGGTAGACTCTTTTGATGATTCCTCGTTAAGGATCTGAATTCGCCCGTGGGCGCGCGCCGCACCGGCAATAAACTGGCGGGCAATGGCCAGGTCTGCGGTGACCAGCGTGCCCGCCAGGCTGCCGCCGCCCGCGCGGGCAAGCTGCATCGCGTGGCGTGCATTGCGATACGGCATCAGCGTCGCAACCGGGCCGAAGGCTTCGGTCGCGTGGACGGCCGGGGTTTCATCCGGCTGCGGGCAGAACAGCAGGGTCGGCGGGAAGAACGCGCCCGCGGCCTGCAAATCCGCTTTGCCGCCCAGACGGATCTGGCAGCCTGCGGCGATCAGCTGCTCCACTTTCTCCTGAACGTCCGCGCGCTGTTCGGCGTTGACCAGCGCGCCCATCTTCACTCCTTCCTGCGCCGGGTCGCCTACCACCACCTTTTCCAGGCGGGCAATTAGCGCCTGGCTCACGGCGTCAATCTGGTTTTGCGGGACGATAATGCGGCGAATGGCCGTACATTTTTGCCCGGCCTTAGCGGTCATCTCGCGGACTACTTCCCGGACGAACAGGGCAAATTCCGGCTGTTCCGGCGTGACGTCTTCCCCCAGCACGCAGCAGTTCAGAGAGTCGGCTTCCATGGTGAACGGAATCGAATTTGCCACAATATTCGGGTGCACGCGCAGGCTTTGCCCTGTACTGGCGGAGCCGGTAAAGGTCACCACGTCCTGGCTGTCGAGCTGGTCGAGCAGATCGCCCGCACCGCCGCAGATCAGGCTGATGGCGCCGTCCGGCACCAGTCCGCTGTCCACGATGGATTTCACCATCGCCTGCGTCACCTGTGCGGTAGCGGTAGCGGGTTTAATGATGGCGGGCATCCCGGCAAGCCAGGTCGGCGCCAGCTTTTCCAGCATCCCCCAGCAGGGGAAGTTAAAGGCGTTGATGTGCACCGCCACCCCGGATTTGGAGGTCAGGACGTGGCGCGCCGCAAAGCCGCCTTCTTTCGACAGCGGGATTAACTCATCTTCCGGCCACAGCGTGTCATCCGGCAGCTCGCGGCTGCCCAGGCTGGCGTAAGTGAAGAGGGTGCCGATGCCGCCTTCAATATCCACCCAGCTGTCCGCCTTCGTCGCGCCCGTCTGGGCTGACAGGGCATAAAACGTCTCTTTCTCGCTAAGCAGGTGCTTTGCCACCGCCTTCAGCATGGCCGCACGTTCGATAAAGGTCATCTCGTGAAGCGCTTCGCCGCCGCGCTCAATCGCATAGCGACGGGCGGCCGTCATGTCCAGCCCTTCGCTGGTCACGCTCCACAGCGCTTCGCCACTGATGGCGTGATGAATAGTGCGTTCGCGGCCCCGGCCAGACTGCCAGGTACCGGACACGAAGCTGGCTAACTGCTGCATCGCTTATCTCCAAATGTTACGTAATTTACTCATTAATAGTTTAATCATGAATCATAAAAATCAAGCTGAGTTTTAATGAATTGTTAACATTGTGATCCGGTCTGATGAATTGCAGCGCGCAAAGCGACTGCTCAGAGGGCGTGAAGTAAAAGCCTTGCGAGCAACATCACAAAACCAGGAAACAATTCTTGGGGTTGTATTTAACCTTTGTGTAACTTTTAAAAAACAAAGTGATTCAACATTACGCTTTAATTTGCAAACTAACGAATCATAAAGGTGATGACGTGACGCAAGAACAACGGTTTGAGCAGCGCATAGCGCAGGAGACGGCGATTGAGCCTCAGGACTGGATGCCTGACGCCTACCGTAAGACGTTGATCCGCCAGATTGGCCAGCATGCGCACTCCGAAATTGTCGGCATGCTGCCGGAGGGGAACTGGATCGCCCGCGCTCCGACGCTGCGCCGAAAAGCGATCCTGCTGGCGAAAGTGCAGGACGAAGCCGGGCACGGGCTCTACCTCTACAGCGCGGCGGAAACGCTGGGCTGCGCGCGGGAAGACATCTACCAGAAGATGCTCGACGGCAGGATGAAATACTCCTCCATCTTCAACTATCCGACCCTGAGCTGGGCCGATATCGGCGTGATCGGCTGGCTGGTGGACGGCGCCGCTATCGTCAACCAGGTGGCGCTGTGCCGGACTTCCTACGGTCCGTATGCCCGCGCGATGGTGAAAATCTGTAAAGAAGAGAGTTTCCACCAGCGCCAGGGCTTTGAGGCCTGCATGGCGCTAGCGCAGGGCAGCGAGGCCCAGCGCCAGATGCTGCAGGACGCCATCAACCGCTTCTGGTGGCCTGCGCTGATGATGTTCGGGCCGAACGACGACAACTCGCCGAACAGCGCCCGCAGCCTGGCCTGGAAAATCAAACGTTTCGGCAATGACGAACTTCGCCAGCGCTTTGTGGACAACACCGTCCCGCAGGTGGAAATGCTGGGCATGACGGTGCCGGATCCCGATCTGCATTTGGATGAAGAGAGCGGCCATTACCGCTTCGGCGAGATCGACTGGCAGGAGTTTGACGAGGTCATTAACGGGCGCGGCATCTGCAACCACGAACGCCTGGCCGCCAAACGCAAAGCCTGGGACGAAGGGGCGTGGGTGCGGGAAGCCGCACTGGCGCACGCGGAAAAACAACACGCCCGCAAAGTGGCTTAAGAGGAATCACGATGAGCAATGTCTACTGGCCGCTGTACGAAGTGTTCGTACGCAGCAAACAGGGGTTATCCCACCGTCACGTGGGCAGTCTGCATGCCGCCGACGATCGCATGGCGCTGGAAAATGCGCGCGACGCCTACACCCGCCGCAGCGAAGGGTGTTCTATCTGGGTGGTTAAGGCGAGCGAGATTGTCGCCTCCCAGCCGGAAGAGAGCGGTGAGTTCTTCGACCCGGCGGAAAGCAAGGTTTACCGCCATCCGACGTTTTACACCATCCCCGACGGCATCGAGCATATGTGAGGCAAAGAATGAATTCAGTGACTGCCTATGCCCTGCGTCTGGGCGACAACGGTCTGGTGCTCTCCCAGCGTCTGGGCGCCTGGTGCGGCCACGCGCCGGAGCTGGAAATTGACCTCGCGCTCGCCAATATCGGTCTCGACCTGCTGGGCCAGGCGCGCAACTTCCTGACCTATGCCGCGGAGCGGGAAGGCCAGGGCGATGAAGACACGCTGGCCTTTGGCCGCGACGAGCGTCAGTTCCGCAACGTCCTGCTGGTGGAGCAGCCGAACGGCAGCTTCGCCGACACGATTGCCCGCCAGTACCTGATGGATGCCTGGAACGTGGCGCTGTACGAACGCCTGACCCACAGCAGCGACGGCCAGCTTGCCGCCATCGCCGCCAAAGCAATTAAAGAGGCGCGCTACCACCTGCGCTTCAGCCGCGGCTGGCTGGTGCGTTTGGGCGACGGGACCGAAACGTCCGCGCAAAAGATGCAGCAGGCCATCGACGGCCTGTGGCGTTTTACGGCGGAGCTGTTTGAAGCCGATGAGGTCGAGCTGGCGCTGATTGATGCCGGCGTGGCGGTTGACCCGCGCGTCCTGCGCCAGCCGTGGGAAAGCGAAGTATTTGCCGGTCTCAAGGACGCCAATCTGACGGTGCCCGCAGAGGTGGCGTATCGCACCGGGGGCAAGAGGGGGCTGCATACCGAACATCTGGGCCCGATGCTGGCGGAAATGCAGTATCTCCAGCGCGCCTATCCCGGTCAGCAGTGGTAAAGGAGAACGCTATGCAACGCCTCGTCGACATCGCGCCTGCGCAAATTCCGCAGATCTGGGCGCTGTTAAGCCAGATCCCCGATCCGGAAGTGCCGGTATTAACCATCACCGATTTAGGCATGGTGCGCAGCGTGAAGGCGCAGGGGGAAGGCTGGGTCATTGGCTTCACGCCCACCTACTCGGGCTGTCCGGCAACGGAACACCTGCTGGGGGCAATCCGCGACGCGATGACCAAACGCGGCTTTACCCCGGTGCACATTGTGCTCCAGCTGGAACCCGCCTGGACCACGGACTGGATGACCGCCGACGCGCGCGAGCGCCTGCGGGCGTACGGCATCAGTCCGCCCGTGGGGCATAGCTGTCACGCGCACGCACCTTTGGAGGTGAGCTGCCCGCGCTGCGCCAGCACCGACACCTCGCTTATCAGTGAATTTGGTTCGACGGCCTGCAAAGCGCTCTACCGCTGCAATACCTGCCGCGAGCCCTTCGACTATTTCAAATGTATTTGAGGCTGCCATGACAACGTTTCATTCATTAACAGTGGCAAAAGTGGAACCCGAAACCCGCGACGCGGTGACCATCACGTTCGCGGTGCCGCAGGCGCTGCAGGACGCCTACCGCTTCCGCCCCGGCCAGCACCTGACGTTAAAAACGAAGCTTGACGGGGACGAGCTGCGCCGCTGCTACTCCATCTGCCGGAGTACCGCCCCTGGCGAGATCAGCGTGGCGGTCAAAGCCATCGACGGCGGCCGCTTTTCCCGCTATGCCCGCGATGAGATCAAAGCGGGTATGGCCCTGGAGGTGATGGTTCCCCAGGGGCAGTTTGGCTACCAGCCTCAGGCAGAACGTGAAGGCCACTATCTGTCGATTGCGGCAGGCTCCGGGATCACCCCGATGCTGGCGATTATCTCCGCTACGTTTGCGACCGAACCGAACAGCCATTTCACCCTGATCTACGGCAACCGCAGCAGCCAGAGCATGATGTTCCGCCGGGCGCTGGCGGACCTGAAGGACAAATACCCGCAGCGGCTGCAGCTGGTCTCCATCTTCAGCCAGGAGCGGCTGGACAGCGATCTGCTCTTTGGCCGCATCAACGGGGAAAAGCTGCAGGCGCTGGCGAAAACCCTGATCAACTTCCGCCAGTACGACGAGGCGTTTATCTGCGGCCCGTCGGCGATGATGGACGACGCCGAAGCCGCGCTGAAGGCGCTGGGGATGCCGGACAAAGCGATTCACCTTGAGCGCTTTAACACCCCGGGGATCTCCGTTAAACGCGCGGTGCACGTACAGGCGGAAGGGCAGAAAGTGACCGTCCGCCAGGACGGGCGCGACCGTGAAATCACCCTGACGGCGGACGACGAAAGCATCCTGGATGCCGCCCTGCGTCAGGGGGCGGATCTCCCGTATGCCTGCAAGGGCGGCGTGTGCGCCACCTGTAAATGCAAAGTGCTGCGCGGGAAGGTGGACATGGCGACCAACTACAGCCTGGAGCCGGACGAGCTGGCCGCCGGGTATGTGCTGAGCTGCCAGTCGCTGCCGTTAACCGCCGACGTGATTGTCGACTTCGACGCGAAGGGGATGGCATGAGCGAACTGATTGTTACCCGCCATGGCCGCGTGCTGCAGCTGACGCTCAACCGTCCGGCGGCACTAAACGCCCTCAACAATGCGCTGTTGGCGGAGCTTGCTGAGCAGCTTGAGGCCGCCGCCGTGGATGCCGACATTGCCGTCTGCGTGATTTACGGCAGCGAGCGCTGCTTTGCCGCCGGGGCCGATCTCAACGAAATGGCGGAGAAAGACCTGCCCGCCACCCTGAACGATATCCGCCCGCAGCTGTGGGCGCGCATTAACGCGTTTACCAAACCGCTGATCGCCGCCGTGAACGGCTTCGCGCTGGGCGCGGGCTGCGAGCTGGCGCTGCTGTGCGACGTGGTCATTGCTGGCGATAACGCCCGCTTTGGTCTGCCGGAAATCACGCTGGGCATTATGCCCGGCGCGGGCGGCACCCAGCGTCTGATCCGCAGCGTCGGTAAATCCCTTGCCAGCAAGATGGTGCTGACCGGCGAGAGTATTTCCGCGCAGCAGGCGCTGAGCGCGGGGTTGGTCAGCGATGTTTTCCCGGCAGCGCTGACGCTGGAGTATGCCCTGAAGCAGGCGGCGCTGATGGCGCGCCACTCTCCGCTGGCGCTGCAGGCGGCGAAACAGGCGCTGCGCCAGTCTCAGGAGGTGCCGCTCCAGGCCGGGCTCGCGCAGGAGCGCCAGCTGTTTACGCTGCTTTCTGCCACCGAAGACCGCCGGGAAGGCATCGACGCCTTCTTACAAAAACGCACCCCCGACTTTAAAGGACGCTAATTGTGGAATTTATTCTCAGTCATGTTGAGCAGGGCGTAATGACCATTACGCTGAACCGTCCGGAGCGTCTGAACAGCTTTAACGACGTGATGCACCAGCAGCTTGCCGAGTGCCTGAAACAGGCCGAGCGCGATGACACCGTTCGCTGTCTGCTGATCACCGGGGCAGGACGCGGCTTTTGTGCCGGTCAGGATCTGAACGACCGCAACGTCGACCCCAGCGGCCCGGTGCCGGATCTGGGGATGTCCGTTGAAACCTTCTATAACCCGCTGGTGCGCCGCCTGGCAAAGCTGCCGAAACCGGTCATTTGTGCCGTTAACGGCGTGGCGGCCGGCGCGGGGGCCACGCTGGCGCTGGGGTGTGACATGGTCATTGCCGCCCGTTCGGCCAACTTTGTGATGGCCTTCAGCAAGCTCGGCCTGGTGCCGGACTGCGGCGGCACCTGGCTGCTGCCGCGCGTGGCCGGACGCGCCCGCGCCATGGGGCTGGCGCTGCTCGGCGACAAGCTCAGCGCCGAACAGGCGCAGGCCTGGGGAATGATCTGGCAGGTGGTGGATGACGAACAGCTCTCCGCTACGGCGCAGCAGATGGCGCTGCATTTTGCCTCTCAGCCGACCTTCGGGCTGGGTCTGATCAAGCAGGCCATCAATGCCGCGGAAACCAACACCCTGGACGCCCAGCTCGATCTGGAGCGCGACTATCAGCGTCTTGCCGGACGCAGCGACGATTACCGCGAGGGCGTCAGCGCCTTCCTGGCGAAGCGCGCGCCGAACTTTACGGGGAAATAAGATGCTGAACATACGCACTGTCGCCGTGATTGGCAGCGGCACGATGGGCGCAGGCATTGCCGAAGTCGCCGCCAGCCACGGTCATCAGGTTCTGATCTACGACATCTCCAGCGATGCGATATCGCGCGCCATCGACGGGATCCGCCAGCGTCTGGCCTCCCGGGTGACGCGCGGAAAACTCTCCGCCGATGCCGGGAGCCAGATCCTCGCCCGGCTGGTTCCGGTCACGGATATCGAGGCGCTCTCCGCGGCCGATCTGGTCATTGAAGCGGCCTCCGAGCGTCTGGAGGTGAAAAAGGCGCTGTTTGCACGGCTGGCTGAGATCTGCCCGCCACAGACGGTGCTGACCAGCAATACCTCTTCCATCTCCGTCACGGCGATTGCGGCGGACATCCACCACCCGGAGCGGGTCGCAGGGCTGCATTTCTTTAACCCGGCGCCGGTCATGAAGCTGGTGGAGGTGGTCAGCGGGCTGGCGACCTCTCCGGAAGTGGCAGACGCGCTGTGCGAGCTGGCGCTGAACTGGGGCAAACAGCCCGTTCGCTGCCAGTCAACGCCGGGGTTCATCGTTAACCGCGTCGCCCGTCCGTTCTATTCCGAAGCCTGGCGCGCGCTGGAAGAGCAGGTCGCGCCGCCGGAGGTGATTGATGCCGCCCTGCGCGAAGGCGGCGGTTTCCCGATGGGGCCGCTGGAGCTGACCGACATGATTGGTCAGGACGTGAATTTCGCGGTCACCTGCTCGGTATTTAACGCCTTCTGGCAGGAGCGTCGTTTTCTGCCTTCGCTGGTGCAGCAGGAGCTGGTGCTGGCAGGAAGGCTGGGCAAAAAGAGCGGGAAGGGCGTCTACGACTGGCAGGGTGACAAACCCGAGGTGCGGTGGGTGCCAGCCGTGAACGACAGCTACAGCCCGATGCGCGTGGAAAAGAGACGTGACGGCGTCACCGAAGTTGATGATGTATATCTGATTGAAACGCAGGGGGAAACCGCACAGGCTCTGGCGCTGCGGCTCAACGGCGCGGTGGTGGTAGTGGACCGCATTGAGCGCGATGTGGCGGTGATTGCAGCGGCCGCCAGCAACCCGCACACCGCGACGCAAAAGGTCATCCGCTACCTGCAGCAGCAGGGTAACCGGGTGGTGCAAATTGCCGATTATCCCGGCCTGCTGGTCTGGCGCACGCTGGCGATGATTGCCAACGAAGCGCTGGATGCCCTGCAAAAAGGGGTCGCCAGCGAGAAGGACATTGATACCGCCATGCGCCTCGGCGTGAACTACCCGAGCGGGCCGATCGCCTGGGGCGAGCGTCTGGGCTGGCAGCGGCTGCTGACGCTGCTGGAGAACCTGCAGCGTCATTACGGCGAAGAGCGCTATCGCCCCTGTTCACTGCTGCGCCAGCGCGCGCTTCTGG
Organism: Enterobacter sp. KB-221C9; assembly: GCF_041320715.1. NCBI lineage: Bacteria > Pseudomonadati > Pseudomonadota > Gammaproteobacteria > Enterobacterales > Enterobacteriaceae > Enterobacter > Enterobacter sp. KB-221C9. Next base: position 126,226 of record NZ_JBGIWG010000010.1, on the reverse strand, counting down.
AGAGTAGCTATGAGTCATAACGCCTGGCATAACGCCCGCGCGATGTACGAACGGGACGCCTGCGCGCAGGCGATGGGGATGGACATTGTCGACATGGATGAAGGCTACGCGGTGGTGACCATGACCATCACCCCGCAGATGCTTAACGGCCACAAAACCTGCCACGGCGGACAGCTTTTTTCGCTGGCGGACACCGCCTTTGCCTACGCCTGCAACAGCCAGGGGCTGGCGGCGGTAGCCTCTGGCTGCTCGATTGATTTTCTGCGTCCGGGCTTTGCCGGGGACACGCTCACCGCCACCGCGCGGGTGATGCATCAGGGCAAGCTGACCGGCGTGTACGACATTGAAATCCAGAACCAACAACAGAAAACCGTCGCCCTTTTTCGCGGAAAATCTCACCGCATCGGCGGCAGCGTGACAGGAGAGGCAGATGCGTGACGCATTTATTTGTGATGGCGTTCGAACCCCGGTGGGGCGCTACGGCGGCGCGCTTGCCGCAGTCCGAACCGACGATCTCGGTGCCGTGCCGCTGCGCGCGCTGCTGGCCCGCTATCCGCAGCTCGACCTCGAGCGGATCGATGATGTGATCTTCGGCTGCGCCAACCAGGCGGGGGAAGATAACCGCAACGTCGCGCGCATGTCGTCCCTGCTCGCCGGGCTGCCGCAGACGGTGTCCGGAACCACCATTAACCGCCTGTGCGGGTCGGGGCTGGACGCGATTGGTTTTGCGGCGCGCGCCATTAAGGCGGGCGATGGCGACCTGCTGATCGCGGGCGGCGTGGAGTCGATGTCCCGCGCGCCGTTTGTGATGGGCAAAGCCACCGCCGCGTTTCAGCGTCAGGCGGAGATCTTTGATACCACCATCGGCTGGCGATTTGTGAATCCGCTCATGCATCAGCAATTCGGAACTGACAGTATGCCGGAAACGGCAGAGAATGTAGCTGAATTGTTAAATATCAGCCGTGCCGATCAGGACGCGTTCGCGCTGCGCAGCCAGCAGCGTACCGCGCAGGCGCAGCAGAACGGCATTCTGGCGCAGGAGATTGTGCCGGTGCTGGTGCCGGGCAAAAAAGGGGCGGTCGCTGAGTTCAGCGTGGATGAACACCCGCGCGCGGACACTACGCTTGAGCAGCTTGCCGGTCTGAAAACGCCGTTCCGTAAAAACGGGGTGGTTACGGCGGGAAATGCCTCCGGCGTCAACGACGGCGCTGCGGCGCTGATCGTCGCCAGCGAGAAGATGGCGCTGGCGCAGGGGTTAGTCCCGCGCACGCGGATCGTGGCGATGGCGACGGCAGGCGTGGAGCCTCGTCTGATGGGGCTTGGCCCGGTACCCGCCACCCGTAAGGTGCTGGAGCGAGCCGGACTCAGTATTAACGATATGGACGTGATCGAGCTTAACGAAGCTTTCGCCTCGCAGGCGCTGGGCGTGCTGCGTCAGCTGGGCCTGCCGGATGATGCCGCGCACGTCAACCCGAACGGTGGCGCGATTGCGCTGGGCCACCCGCTGGGAATGAGCGGTGCCAGACTGGCGCTGGCCGCGAGCAACGAACTGCACCGACGCGGCGGGCGCTACGCGCTGTGTACGATGTGCATCGGTGTGGGTCAGGGCATTGCCATGATCCTTGAGCGTGTTTGAGCATAAAAACAATGTGAGTACCCTACAATGACAAATACAACAAAGCTTGATCCGATTGAAACGGCCTCCCTTGACGAGTTACAGGCGCTGCAGACCGAGCGTCTGAAATGGACGCTGCATCACGCCTACAACAACGTGCCGATGTACAAACGCAAGTTTGACGCCGCGGGCGTTCACCCTGACGATTTCAAAGAGCTGGCGGATATCCGCAAATTCCCGTGCACCACCAAGCAGGACCTGCGGGATAACTATCCGTTCGATACCTTTGCCGTGCCGATGGAGCAGGTGGTGCGCATTCACGCCTCATCCGGCACCACCGGCAAACCGACCGTTGTCGGCTACACGCAGGGCGACATCGACAACTGGGCCAATCTGGTGGCCCGCTCCCTGCGCGCGGCGGGCGGCAGCGCGAAGGACAAAATTCACGTGGCGTATGGCTATGGCCTGTTTACCGGTGGGCTGGGCGCGCACTACGGCGCCGAGCGTTTAGGCGCGACGGTGATCCCGATGTCCGGCGGTCAGACGGAGAAACAGGCGCAGCTGATCCGCGATTTCCAGCCGGACATGATCATGGTAACGCCGTCCTACTGCCTCAACCTGATTGAAGAGCTGGAGCGCCAGATGGGCGGCGATGCCAGCGGCTGTTCCCTGCGCGTGGGCGTCTTCGGCGCCGAGCCGTGGACGCAGGCCATGCGGCGCGAAATTGAAAAACGCTTAGGCATTACGGCGCTGGATATCTATGGCCTCTCCGAGGTGATGGGGCCGGGCGTGGCGATGGAGTGTATCGAAACCGTCGACGGCCCAACCATCTGGGAAGATCACTTCTACCCGGAGATCGTCAACCCGAACGACGGCACGCCGCTGGATGACGGTCAGCAGGGCGAACTGCTGTTCACCACGCTGACCAAAGAGGCGCTGCCGGTGATCCGCTACCGCACCCGCGACCTGACGCGCCTGCTCCCGGCAACCGCGCGCAGCATGCGTCGTATGGACCGGATCAGCGGCCGCAGTGACGATATGCTGATCATCCGCGGCGTAAACGTCTTCCCGTCGCAGCTTGAAGAGGAGATCGTGAAGTTCGAACACCTTTCTCCGCACTACCAGCTGGAGGTAAACCGTCGCGGGCATCTTGATTCACTTTCCGTGAAGGTGGAGCTGAAAGAGAGCAGCTTAACCCTGACGCACGAGCAGCGCTGTCAGGTGTGCCACCAGCTGCGCCACCGCATTAAGTCGATGGTGGGGATTTCCACCGACGTGACGATTGTGAACTGCGGCAGCATTCCGCGCTCCGAGGGGAAAGCCTGCCGGGTGTTTGATTTACGTAAAGTTGCGGCCAACGGCTAAAACACCTTACCCCTCATCCTAACCTTCTCCCCAGAGGGGAGAAGGGACTGCTCGGTGCGGCTTTTTCCCCTCTCCCCTCTGGGGAGAGGGTCAGGGTTAGGGTGAGGGGGAAACCCCAGAATCGTATGCTATGATTCATCCATGACAAAAATAACAACAGAATGAATCACATGAATAAACTCGACGCCTTCATCCAGCACGCGGTCAGCTCCGTTCCCGTCAGCGGTACCTCGCTTATCTCCTCGCTATACGGTGACGCGCTTTCCCATCGCGGCGGTGAGATTTGGCTCGGCAGCCTGGCCGCCCTGCTGGAAGGCATGGGGTTTGGCGAGCGCTTCGTGCGCACCGCGCTGTTTCGCCTCAACAAAGAGGGCTGGCTGGACGTTTCCCGCATCGGGCGTCGCAGCTTTTACCGCCTGAGCGATAAGGGGCTGCGCCTGACGCGCCGTGCGGAGAATAAGATCTACCGCGCGGAACTGCCCGCCTGGGATGGCAAATGGTTATTGCTGCTCTCAGAAGGGCTGGATAAAACCACCCTTGCCGACGTCAAAAAACAGCTGATCTGGCAGGGGTTTGGCACGCTGGCACCGAGCCTGATGGCCTCGCCGTCGCAGCATCTGGCGGACGTGCAGTCCCTGCTTCACGATGCCGGGGTGGCGGAAAACGTGATTTTCTTTGAAGCCCATTCGCCGCTGGCGCTCTCCCGCGCCGCGCTGCGTTCGCGGGTGGAAGAGTGCTGGCAGTTAACCGAGCAAAATGCGATGTACGAGTCGTTTATCAATTCGTTCCGCCCGCTGCTGCCGCTGCTGAAAGAGGCCGCGCCGGAGGAGCTGACGCCGGAACGCTGTTTCCAGATCCAACTGCTGCTGATTCATTTTTATCGTCGCGTGGTGCTGAAAGACCCGCTGCTGCCGGAAGAGTTGCTGCCCGCGCACTGGGCGGGGCAAAGCGCCCGACAGCTCTGCATTAATATCTATCAGCGTGTCGCGCCGGGGGCGCTGGCGTTTGTCAGCGAGAAGGGCGAAACCTCCGTGGGCGAACTGCCCGTGCCCGGCACGCTCTACTATCAACGCTTTGGTGGTCTTACAAGCGCATAAGGAGTGAAGATGCCAGTTTATCAAATTGACGGTCTGACGCCGGTCGTGCCTGACGAGAGCTATGTTCACCCGACGGCGGTGCTGATTGGGGACGTGATTCTGGGCAAAGGCGTTTATGTTGGTCCTAACGCCAGCCTGCGCGGCGATTTTGGCCGTATCGTGGTGAAAGACGGTGCCAACATTCAGGATAACTGCGTGATGCACGGCTTCCCGGAGCAGGACACGGTGGTGGAAGAGGACGGGCATATCGGCCACAGCGCCATTCTCCACGGCTGCGTGATCCGCCGCAACGCGCTGGTGGGCATGAACGCGGTGGTGATGGACGGCGCGGTCATCGGTGAAAACAGCATCGTCGGCGCGGCGGCGTTCGTGAAGGCGAAAGCGGAGATGCCCGCCAACCATTTGATCATCGGCAGCCCGGCCAAAGCGATTCGCGCGCTGAGCGAGCAGGAGCTGGCATGGAAGCAGCAGGGCACGCGGGAGTATCAGGTGCTGGTGGAGCGCTGCAAGCTCACTATGCACCAGGTGGAGCCGCTGCGCGAGGTTGAGCCTGAACGGAAACGGCTGACGTTTGATGAGAATTTAAGGCCGAAGTCGGCGGTGTAGAGCTCTGACCGTCTTTTTTCGCCATATCCATCAATAGCGCGATGCCAATGTAATTACTCCAGTTAAAGGTATTTTGCAGCACCACCACCGCATTGCCTTTTTCTTTGTCATAGCCGATAAAGCTGGAGTAACCGCCGATATAGCCGACCTGATAGGTGATTTTTTCCAGCCCGATAAAGTCGGTGGTCCAGGCAATACCCTGAACCCCGTCGGGGCGTTGAATATCGGTATTTCTCACTTCGGCAAAGACGCTGTCCAGCAAGGGGCTGTGGGTCGTCGATACGTGATAGCGGGCATAGGATGCCAGATCTTCGGCGTTACTGTATAAGCTCGCTGCCGCCACCATGTTATTGGAAAATTGCCAGTCCGGGGTGAGCTGCCCGCGCGGGATAAATTTCGGCTGATCGCCCGCGTGGCCAAGCGCCCGATGCGGGTATCCTTTTAGCTGCTGCGGAATAAAGCTGCTGTTAGCCATTTGTAGCGGATGGAAAATATAGCGCGAGGCTAAACTCTGGATATCTTCCCCGGTTTTGTGTTTCAGGATATAGCCGATCAGGGCGTAGCCGGTATTGGAGTATTGCGGCGCTTTATTCTTTGGCGCTCGCCAGTCGGCGAGGTAGCGCAGCACGTTATCGCTATCCAGCTCAGCGTAGAAATTATCGCCCGTGCTTAAGTAGCCGATGAATTTTCCGAGCATCGGAACATCCATATTCTGACGCGGCAGGCCGGAGGTGTGGGTTACCAGTTCAAGCAGGGTGATTTTTTGGGCATCCGCGCTAAGCGGCGTCCCTGGGGGAAGCAATGTCGCCAGGCTATCGTTCCAGTTCAGTTGCCCTTCATTGACCAGACAAGCCACCACCTCCGCCGTGATCCCTTTGCTGAGCGAGCCGAGCGCAAACAGGGTGTCGGGCCTGACCGGATAGCGATTGACCGCATCGGTTACGCCCCAGGTGTAAAACTGCGGTGAGCCGTGATTATGGATCACCGCGACCGTCATCCCGGGAACGGATTTTTGCGCCATGTAGTGACGTACCACGCTGTCAATGTCGCCATCCAGCGAATCATGAGTGAGAAGTTCCTGAGTACCTTCCGGGGAGGACATTTGGGAGAGCGTGCCACAACCGCTGAGGAGTGGGAGAGTAAGCAGAAGCCAGTGAATTTTTTTTGTTATGTTCTGCATACCTGATAGCGAGTGTGGTGGTCATTGACGCGCCAGGAATGTATCACAAATAGCCTGCTTGAATGTAAACTTTCTACACGGTGGCGGCCCGGTTGATGGTCACCGCGACTTTTCGGCCTGCTTTGAGGATTTCAGTATGACTCGCTTTTATCAACTTACCGCCACCCGTCTGGACGGGCAGCTTATCTCTATGGCCGACTATGCGGGAAAGGTGGTTTTGGTCGTTAATACCGCCAGCCAGTGCGGCTTCACGCCACAGTACGGTGGCCTTGAAGCGCTGTATAAGAAATACGCTGCTCAAGGGTTAGTGGTGCTGGGCTTCCCCTGTAACCAGTTCGGTAAACAGGAACCCGGCGGCGCCGACGAAATCTCGAAAACCTGTTATATCAACTACGGCGTGAGCTTCCCGATGTTCGAGAAGGTCGAGGTTAACGGTAGCGCAGCGCACCCGCTGTTTCGTTATCTGAAAAACGAATTGCCCGGCGTGCTGGGTGGGCGGATCAAGTGGAACTTTACTAAGTTCCTGATCGGCCGCGACGGTAAACCACTCAAGCGTTTTGCGCCGATGACCACGCCAGAGAAAATGGACCCTGCAATTCTTGCGGCACTGGAAAGGTAAGGTCCCGGCTATTCAACCTTTCTCCTTTAGACGCTGCCGAAAACCCATTCGACTGCGTGTTCCAACAGAAACATCATTATGATGGAATAATGATGTTTCTGAGGGACCTTAAGCCCGTAAGGGGCGTGGCCAATTTTTACATTCGACTGCGTTTCGCCTGGATTAGAAGCGGTATTGCAGACCCGCTGTAATGGTATAGTTATGGTTAGAAATACCTGCCGCATCCCCACCAATAGAGCCTGAGTCACCAGTATTGGTATCAATAATCTGCGTACCGCCTTTACCTTCTTCATAACTGCTATAGGTAAATTCAGCAAAAACTTTGGCGTGCGGAGTGACGTAATACCCGGCATCAACAGACGCACCGTAATAGCGGGAGTCTGTTGTCTTCTCGCGGAAAGTCAGATCGCGCATGTAGTGTTCGTCGTTATCATGTGCACGGACCCAGTCACTGAATTTGAACAGGGCATTAAATTCAAAGTCATTAAAACGGTACTGCCCTGCAAGGCCGATGTAGGGCATGGAAAAACGCTGGCTATAACCAATACCGCGTTCGCCTGCCGGGAAGTTCCCCTGATAGGCGCCGTTATCATAATTATAAGTACCACCGGTTGCGGTCCAACTGAAGCGCGTTTCCTGATAACCTGCGGTTACGCCCGCTTTATAATTATCGCCCTGGAAGATCCACCCTTTTAGGTTGAGATCGTATTCATTGGCGTAGTTAACGTTCGTGGCAGGATGGCTTGAATGGTCTGTCCAGGAGGATTGTTTTGCGTTCATCCAGTCATAGTCATCCATATGACCTGAACCTGATGCCATGGACGTCCAGCCTCGCGCGTTTAATGTCAAAAAGGAGTAAGCATCCCAGGAAATATCGCCTTTAAGAATGGCGACATTTTTTATTTTCCAGTCCAGTTGGCTAATTTTTCTTCCTGTGACTTCATCATAAACCATTTCATGGGATTTTCCGCTTAGCATCCCGGCAGAGGCTGAAACCGTTAAACTTTCCGGTGAAAAATCCGGTGTGAAGGGTGCTGATCCTGCATATACTGCTCCTGAAAACGCGGCCATCATCATTCCCGCAACGATATTTCTTGTCATTTTTATTTCCCTAAATAAAATTAATAAATGAGTTGCGGGGAAATTTTAAAAGCCATAAAAATGAGAATCAACTGCTAGTTTTGGTAATTTATTATTATTTGACATAAGGAGCGATATTTAATTTTGGGCAGCCTGAAAGAGGCTGCCTCTGATATATAAATAATTACTGTCTTGGTGCGTAATAACAGTCGGCTGCGGATAATACGTCGTTATTCACTGTGTATACGCGTATGTAACCGGCGTCACAAACTAATTCCCTTTACCCCCGCAGCCACGGCGTAATCGTCAGTCCGGTAAGCAAGCCTTCCGGGCTGAGCAGGCGAGTGACGGTTTGCCCCCACGGTTCCATACGGTTAGCTACCAGCAGCCGATAGCCTTTTTCACTCAGAACGCGGGTGGCCGAGTCGAGATCCTGCACCTCGTACTCAACCCATCCCTGCGGTATCGGGTGCTCAACCGGCCACATTTCTTCTCCAAAGCAGGACGTAGCCGCCTGTGCGAGCGGCCAGACGGCAAAATGCTTCACGCCTTCCAGCTGGCCCTCTTCAGCGAGCAGATAATCGGTATTCCCCTCCATCGGCTTCAGCGGAAGGCCGAGCGTCTGGACATAAAACGCGGTGCTGGACTCCGTATCCCGCGAAATGGGCCCGAACCCGGCGACAAATAAGACATCAATTTCCGGTAAGGTCTGCGACATATCCACTCCTGAATAAGGTGAAGTTCACCCTGAATTTATCTTACGACCGGCTGAAATACGACTCTCAATTCTGGTATCGCATTCATCGTGCCTGCACGTCCACGACGGGCTTAAAATTCAGCGCGATGACGATCAGCAGCACGACTCCCGCACTCATGATCAGCCATGCGCTGGTCAGCGAGACTGAACTGTCGCGAACGATCCCCGCAATTAACGGCATAAGCGCGGCGAGCATGTATCCACCTCCCTGAACTTTAGACAGTAACTTCCCGGCCTGCGCGGGCGTTCGCGCATGATCGAACGTGACGATGAGCGACAGCGGGAAGAGGGCGCCGATCCCGGTACCAAGCAGCAGCGTGGATAACACCGGCGTTGTACCCGGCGAAAAGACCAGACACAGTAATCCCGCCAGCAGCAGCAACAGTACGGCGATCAGCGGCACGCGACGGTCGGGGAATTTACCGATCAGCGCGGAGACGGCAAACCCTGCGACAACCTCGGTTAACGTCAGCCAGGCCAGCATGTAGCCGCTGCTGCGTGCGGACCATCCCGCCTGAATATAGAGCGGGGGCAGCCAGGCCAATACCAGCGTGTAGGCTCCCGTTCCTACGCCGAAAAAGATCAACAGTAGGGCTGTACGTGAGGAGGGGAGCGTAACGTCTTCGCGTGCTGTTTTTTCCCCTTGAGGATGCTTAACCAGGGTTAACCACAGTATCAGCGCCAGCAGCGCTAGCCCTCCAGCCATTGCCAGCGCGGGCTTCAGCGTGAGCCATGAAAACAACGGCTCGGCGCTGGCGGCGGCGACTGCCGCACCGGCCATAATGCCCGTACTAAATAGCGACATTACCGTGCTGGCCGTCTGCGTATATTCCTTTTTAATCAGGGCCGGCATTAACGCCTGGATCGTGCCTATGCTGGCCCCGCCCAGTAACGCGGTGCCCATAAGACTCTGCGGTGAGGCGCTAAAACCGCGTAATAAGCAGGCCACAAGCAGGATGAAGAGCCCGAACATAATTCCCCGTACGGCGCCGACTCTGGCTAAAAGCCAGGGCCCACATAAGGCGGCCAGCCCCATCATCGCGACCGGCAGGGTGGTCAGCAGGCTGAATTGCGTAGCGGTCAGCCCCGCTTCGCGCTGCAGCACGGAAAACAACGGTCCGACAGAAGCCAGAATAGGGCGCAGGTTCAGCCCGACGATAAAAGCGATAACGGCGAAGAGTAAAGGCGACGTGCGTTTCAACAGGAGATCCTTTTCGGTTGTGAGTGGCCCGGGCAAATTGCCGCGAGCATTTATCTTAACGTTAAGATAAAATCTGTTTTTGCGTAAGATGTACCGCACAACAGGATAAATACCCACGCCATCAGGGGTGAAAATGAAAGACCATGTAGACTTCGTTGTTGACCAGTGGAGCCGTGCCATGCCGGAGCTGGACGCCTCGTCGATGAAAATTTTTGGCCGAATGCTCCGGCTGATGAAGCATCTGGGAAAAAAACGGGCGCAGGCCATGGCGCCGTTTGGCTTTCGCGAGGGCGAGTTTGACGTGCTCGCCACGCTGCGCCGCGCCGGTGAGCCGTACTGCCTTTCCCCCACGCAGCTGTATAAATCGCTGCTGATCACCTCAGGGGCGATGACGAACCGGCTCAGCCATCTCGAACAGCAAGGGCTTATCAGGCGAATTGCCGATCCGGATGATAAGCGCAGCACGCTCGTAAGCCTGACACCGCACGGGCAGGAGCGTATCGAACAGGCGCTGGTCGTGCATACGCAAACGCAAAATGCGCTGCTTTGCAGCTTGTCTGACGCGCAGCGCGCGCAGCTTGAGTCCCTGCTCAGGGAGCTGCTGCTGACGTTTCCGCCCGAGGACCTGGGCGATAGGTCACCGAGTGCCGATAATACAAACACTGCATAGTTAAACCTCACAGAAAGGGGACGTATGTCTTTACCGCCACTGTATGCGCTTCGCGCTTTTGAAGTTGCCGCGCGGCTTAACTCCTTCAGCAAAGCGGCTGAAGCACTGAATATCACGCCTGGCGCGGTCAGCAGGCATGTCCGGACGCTTGAAATGTGGTTCGACTGTGAGCTCTTTAAGCGTCAAGGGCCAAGAGTGGAGGTCAGCGATGCCGGACGCGTTCTGGCCGGACATTTGAGCGAAAGTTTCACCAGCATCGAGTGGGCCTGTCGCGCATTTAAAAGTGAAAACCACCTTCTGCGCCTCAAAGCCCCCAGCTCCCTGACGATGCGGTGGCTTCTTGACGTTCTGAAAATCTTTCGTGATAACCATGCAAAACCTCAAGTTGAGATAGCCAGCGTCTGGATGGACATTGATTCCGTTGACTTCAGCCGTGAGCCCTACGATTGTGCGATCCTGCTCGGCAACGGCTATTTCGGAGACTCAACAGAGAGCAGGCTGCTTTTCAGCGAATGGCTCATTCCCGTTTGTACCCCGTCTTTGCTTGATTCTGCCCGGCATCGGCTTGCGCAGTGCGATCTGATTCACCCCTCGCCGGACAGACGGGACTGGAAGCGCTGGCTGAAAAGAACGGGGTTATTCCCCGGACTCGACGTGAGCCGAGGGATAGTATTCGACACCCTGGAACAGGGAAGCCGTGCTGCCATGAGCGGACATGGTGTTGCTATGGCCGATCTTCGTCTTACGCTTGAAGCGCTTGAGAGTGGGCTTCTCGCACTGCCTTTCAGGGAAGCAATCGCAACCGGCGAAGGCTACTATCTTGTCTGGCCGAAAAATTCGCTCAGAAGAGAGAGTATCGAACGCCTGATGGCCTGGCTTCAGCTCCATACGCCGGTTTTTCCCTCTCAGGATATTGTTTGTCTCGATTACGATGAGAAACGCGTTTAATCAATATAAAAGCAGGATATTCCGTACGGGATATCCTGCCTGCTGAATAATTTTATGCGTAGGGTATATTCGCCATCTTTTTATATCTTTCCGGCAGGGCGCTGTTCAGGTTAAGTAATTTATCCAGAATATAAAGCGCAGGCGTCCCCTTTGCGCGTTCAGCATCGATCAGCGCAGCGCGTAACAGATTGGCAGCCGACGTCATTTCACGGAAATACTCCTCCGATTCACGCGTCTGAGCTTCGCCTGACGCGGCGTAACGCACCTTTGGCCAATCCTCAAAGTCAAGCAGCGGAAGGAGCCCATCTTCTTTAGGTAAATGCGCTGAGAGCAACTCTTCAGCGTTAGCTGAATTGCTTTGGGCGAAAGAGAGGAGGTGCAGTCGATGGATAAAAGGTGATAGCGCCTCTGAGCTTTCCTTTTCTGTTGAAAGTAACGTTATCAACTCATGCGCATTTGCTTGGGCGCTAAATTTATGAGGCGAGATAATATTCATTACATGGAATAAAACATCGAGTGTCATAGGTGCTCCATACAGGCTTGGTATTATTTATTTTTTTCTATCCCAGGGATGAATGGATGGTATTTCAGAGGCGTCACTTTTGAAAAACGATAAATAGTGGAAATCAAAGTGAGTTTTACTCAACGTTACGCCCTGGAGTGCAATCACGCACATCCTCACGTTGCAGCGATTTGTTTCACAAATGCCATCGCTCATCGACCGTTCAGAATGGTATAACGTCTTGCGGCAATCGGGTTGCCGTCCGCTGATTCCATTCACAAAGGTGTATATGAAACAAATTACGTTCAGTGACCTGCAGCAACAAAGCGAGCAGGCTGCCAATTCTCCTCGCTTACGCGCGCATCGCAATTTACATCCTGAGCTGAGCGACCCGGTGCAGCGCCTGGCCATCGCGATGGAGCCCGGCACCTATGTTCGCCCCCATCGCCACCCGCACACGTTTGAACTGCTAACCGCTCTGAGCGGTCGCTTTCTGGTGCTGAATTTTGATGACAGCGGTAACGTGACCCAGCGCGTGGTGTTAGGTGAAGACTGCAAGGTGCTGGAGATGGATGCCGGTACCTGGCATGCCGTGCTGTCGCTGGATAAAGGCGGCGTCATTTTTGAGGTAAAACACGGCGGCTACCAGCCTGTACCTGAGCACGATACCGCCCCATGGTCACCGGCTGAGAACGCGCCCGGCAGCGCGGAGCTGATGAAATGGTACGCCCAGGCGCAGGTGGGTGACGGTGGTTTTACGCTGTAATTATTTTCTCATGTGCCCGGCGCGCGAAAAGGCGCGCCGGAAAAGAGAGAGACGATCCCGCCAACTCAACTGACCGTATTAAAATGCCAGTCGCCGGCAGTCGACAGCGTCACGAATGGACCGGCCAGCGTGCTGTTGTGATGCGCAATGATGTCATTGGCGGATAAATGTGCATTATCCATTGTGGTATGCGCATCTGAAATCAATACCGTCCTGAAACCCAGCTCCGGTGCGGCCCGGCAGGTGGTATCGACACAAAATTCTGTTTTCATCCCGGCAATGACCAGCTGTTTAATGCCTCTCTGATTAAGTTCACGCAGCAATTCGGTATCCCGAAAACAGCTGGGATAGCGCTTTGTGAAAACAACATCATGGTCCTTCACGTCCAGCTCGGGGATCAGCTGTGTTAAGGGACCCTTCTCTGAGAAGGGGGAGTCGTCTGGCCCGATATGGCGGGCAAAAAAGATGGGCACCTGCGCGTGCCGCGCGTTGGTTATCAACAAACGGATATTTGCCAGAACGGCATCGGCGGAACTGGGGGAAACTGGGCCCCGGAAGAGGCCCTGCTGCATGTCGATAATTAAGAGCGCATTGTCAGATGAAACCATTTTCTTTCTCCATTCAGAGGGTGGTGAACGGAGAGTTGTTTCCCCGTCCAGACTGGCGGGGGTTGAGGTTCTGTCTGTCAGTCGTTTGCTACAGATACGCCCACGCCGCCGAAGGTTCCGGTGGTGGTGAGCGTGATTGTTGGCTGAAATGACTGATACATGCAATTACCTTTGTTTATTTCGCTGTTAGCGTAACTATCGCGTCCAGTTATAGCCCTGGTGAGAGATTCTCTTCAATACACCAACATCAGTAGGTGCAACGTGTTATTGCAAGTTTAAAATGTCACCTGATTCCACAAAGAAGAAATGTCATCTTTTCTTCTTTAGAGAGCTGTCTTCAACTCTTTATTATGATGGTCAAGGACAAAAAGGGAGTTCCGAAACATAATGAAAAAACAGTTTATTGCGATTAAGTTTCAGAAAGCGTACTTCGGACCCTGACAACAATTGTAGTTGGCTACTATAGAGAAGATGAGATCGTGTGCGTACGTTCAGCTAGTATTGATGACTATGAGGCGCTTTGCGCCATCGACTCAGTTGCCGCAGATAGCATGGCGCGACGTGACCAAATTCGTTACTGGCTCGGGTCGGCGTGCTGTTGTGTTGCAGAGGTAAATAATCGGGTGGTCGCTTACGGCGTACTAACGCGCCATTTCTTTGACCAGCCTTTTATTGAGATGGTGATGGTAGGGGTAGAATATCGTAACCAGGGGTTAGGCACCGCAATTATTAGACATTTCGACTCAGCCATCACCGACTCGAAATTGTTCGGTTCCGCCAACATGTCGAACAGGCAAATGCAGGAGTTGTTTGTCAGGTTGGGCTTCAGACCAAGCGGTTACATAGACAACCTTGATGAAGGTGACCCTGAAATCATTTTCTACCGCCCTGCCACCTGCGTTAGTAGTGCTAAATGAAGGCCGGGATGTCCGTTCTATTTTACCAGACTGGATCTGAATTCTTCCGGATTGGCTAATACGGGATAGATGGCTATCAGCTGTTCCTGAATTCTGGCATGAGCACAGCGTTTTGGCATGGATTTACTCCGGCTGCGCTTATCCTGAAGCTCCAGCTCGTCCATTTTGTCCTGTGCCAGTTTCAGCACCGTCCCGAGGCGCGTGCCGTTCCCGGAGTTTTTCAGCCGCCAGTGTCGGACTGAAGTCGGGGTAATATTGACGCATCAGAGCCAGCACATGAAGTTTAAAGGAGTCAGGCAGACAATGGACACTGATTGCCGGGCTTTCCCCTGTGGCCGTGAGCCAGTCCTGGTGCGCCTGCATCACGCCGTCTGAGCCGCTTTTCACAGACCGCCTGAATGACGTTAACGCGGTTTAATTCTTTATCTGACATAGTCACCAGTATCCGGATATCCTTGTTTCAGCAAAGGTTTTATCCTTATGTGTCGCAAAAAGTGACATTATAATATTGGTGCTACACAACGTTAGCGTTGCGCCTGGGTTATATGAAGTTCACAGGCTGATATTATTTAATATTGCCGAGGCTTTGCAGGAACACCTCAACCTGCTCAGGCGTCGCCGTGTCTGCCTGGTAAAGGACATCGAGCTTAACGTTCTTCAACCCGCAGAAGCCAAATACCCCTTCGATAATCTGCGTCTGAATCGCCGTCGAATAGCCGTGTTTGTCGAATCCGCTGAGATCGCTGCCGCCGGTGGCAATCAGGCGGACGGGAATATCACGTAAGTTGCCCACGATCCGGCCATCCTCGGCCACCTTATACGCCCAGTTCAGGGTTAATACGCGATCGAACCAGCCTTTCAACAGCGCGGGGACCGACCACCAGTACACCGGGAAGACAAACACCAGCATATCCGCCCGCTCGACGCGCTGCTGCTCGCGCAGAATATCGTCGGGAAGGGCGCTCGGATCGCCGTGATACAAATCAAGGTCGGCACGAGACATGGCCGGGTTAAACCCTTCAGCATGCAGATCGGCAATCTCGACCTGCGTTCCTTGCTCGCGTAATTTCCCGGCAATGCGGGCAGCCAGCGAATGGGATAATGAATTGTCGACAGGGTGAGCCGTCAGGATCAGTGCGTTATTAATGGCATTTGTAGCAGACATAGCGACCTCGAATGGGTGAGAACTGACACCTATATTACTATTGGTAACTTAGGTGTCAATCCGCCCCGAGCGATCATTTTGTGCTATTCACGTAGGTCTCCAGCACGCCGGTCATGACGCCGCTGAGCGTATCTTCCGCAACATTCCGGGCGAGCACGCCGTTGCCTGCTGCGGTGCTGAGCGCGTCCGCCGCGCCAATGATGGCCGTCAGCGCTGCTTCTCCCTGAACGCCTTTCAGCGTGACAAAAGGGGAAAGCGCGGTACGCAGGCAGTCGGCACATTCTGCCACGCATGCCTCACGAAACGTCTGCAACGCGTGGGAACCGGACAGCGCCGCGGCGATCGGCCCGGTTTCAGGCCCGGCGGTAATGGCACAGTCGATATAGGCGGCGCTGAAAAAACGGATCGTCTTCTCCAGCGTTTTGCTGTCGACCGCCAGCGTCTCGCGGAATTTTGCCAGCTGCCGATCGCTATAGTCCTGGTACAGCGCCATCAGCAACCCTTCACGATCGCCAAAGTGGTCGTAGGGGATAGGTTTGGTCACGTTGGCCCGCTCGGCCAGGTAGCCAAGCGTCAACGCCTCCGTGCCTTGCTGACGAACAATTCCGCGTGCAACCTCCAGCAGCTGCACGCGGCGGTCCTCTTTTCTTAAGCGCTTAACAACCATGCTTTCCTCAGATGTGTTATCTACTCATGGTAGTTTACACGTTTTCTGCGGGGTGCTGCACGCGTTGTTCCGCTGGGCGGATGCGGAACCAGATCGCATACATCGCGGGCAGGAAGACGAGCGTGATGATCGTTCCGCCCAGCGTTCCGCCTATCAGCGTGTAGGCCAGCGTGCCCCAGAACACCGAATGCGTCAGGGGAATGAACGCCAGCACGGCGGCCATGGCGGTCAGAAGGACCGGGCGGGCGCGCTGAACCGTCGCTTCAACCACCGCCTGGAACGGCTCGAGACCCTCCTTCTGGTTATGATCGATTTGACCGATCAGAATCAGCGTATTGCGCATCAGAATGCCGGAAAGGGCGATCAAACCGACCAGCGCGTTGATGCCAAACGGCTGATTGAAAATCAACAGCACGGGCACCACGCCAATCAGCCCCAGCGGCGCGGTTAAGAACACCATCACCATCGCCGAGATTGAGCGCACCTGCAAAATGATGATCAGCAGCGTCAGGGCAATCATGATCGGGAACAGCGGGATCATTGCCTGCGTGGCTTTGCCCGATTCCTCAATCGAACCCGCCATGTCGATTCGGTACCCGGCCGGCAGCGCATCAACAATCGGCTGGAGCTGCTTCATGATGGCGACCGACACATCCGGTGGCTGAAGATTGTCAGCGATATCGCCCCGAACGGTTATCGTCGGCGTGCGATCGCGACGACGCAGGATCGGATCTTCCATGCCGATCTCAATCTTGCCGATTTGAGACAGCGGAACGCGCTGTCCCGCATTGCCGACAAGGGTAAAGCCCTCTATTTTTGCCGGATCAAGACGGATATCTCCCGCCGCGCGGCCAACCACCTCTACCGAGCGAATATCTTCCCGCACGGAGGTGACGGGCACGCCAGAGAGCAGGAACTGAAGCTGCTCGGCAACGGCACTGGAGGTTAATCCGGTTGCCTGCAGGCGGTTTTGATCGAGGGAGAAATGCAAGACGGGTACGCGTGACCCCCAGTCGGTGTTGACGGTTCGCATCAACGGACTTGCCTGAAGCACGGCTTTCACCCTATCAGCGATGTCATGCACCTGTTCGACATCCGGACCCGTCACGCGCCAGGCAACCGGGAAGGGCGAGTAAGGGCCAAACACCAGCTGCGTCACCCGCACGCGCGCTTCGGGCGCCAGGCCGTTGGCGACCGCTTCTCTCAGCCGGAGCTTGAGCGCCTCGCGTGACGTCTCGCTGTCCGTCAGGATCACGATTTTCGCAAAAGACGGGTCGGGCAGTTCAGGCGCCATCGCCAGATAAAAGCGGGGCGAACCCTGACCAATATAAGCAGTGACGATTTTGGCTTCCGGCTGCTGGCCAAGCCACGCTTCTATTTTTGCCGCTGCGGCGCTGGTTTGCTCAATCGAGGTACCGTAGGGCATCTGCACCTCAACCAGGACTTCCGGGCGATCGGAGGTCGGGAAAAATTGTTTTTTTACCAGACTCATTCCGAGCACGGCCACGATGAAAATGGCGACCACCGACCCGGCAACCCGCCATTTTCTGGCGATAACGCGGGCAAGCAGCTGGCGAAAACGGTTATAGCGAGGCGTGTTATAGATGGCGGCATGACCCCCTTCTACTTTGGGGATCGCCGGCAGGATCTTCACCCCAAGATAGGGCGTGAACACCACCGCGACAAACCACGACGCAATCAGGGCGAGGCCGACAATCCAGAACATATTGCTGGTGTATTCCCCGGCGGTCGACTGGGCAAAACCATTCGGCATAAAGCCAATGGCCGTCACCAGGGTACCGGCCAGCATGGGCGCGGCGGTATGGCTCCAGGCAAAGGCCGAGGCTTTGATTTTGTCATAACCTTCTTCCATCTTAACCACCATCATTTCGATGGCGATAATGGCATCATCAACCAGCAGGCCGAGGGCGAGGATCAGGGAGCCCAGCGTCACGCGGTCAAAGTTTATTCCCGCGGCTTCCATCACCACGAAAACGACCGCCAGCGTCAGCGGGACCGCCGCCGCAACCACCACCCCCACGCGCCAGCCCATGCTGACAAAACAAACCACCATGACCACAAGCAGGGCGACGAAGAATTTAACCATGAACTCATCGACCGACGAGCGAATATTCACGGACTGGTCGGTGACCTTGGTCAGGGACATGCCAAGCGGCAGGCTATCATTTATTTTTGCCGTTTCCGCATCCAGCGCTTTACCCAGCGCCAGGCCGTTCCAGCCTTCGCGCATCACGATGCCCAGCAGAAGGGCGGGCTCATGCTGATTACGTATCAGCATCGTCGGGGGATCTTCGTAGCCCCGTTCAACCGTCGCCACATCGGACAGCTTGAGCGTTTTACCCTGAGCGACAAATGGCGTATCGCGAATTTTCTGCAGCTCATCGAACGCGCCGTCCAGGCGGATAAAAATTTGCGCGCCTCGGGTCTCAATGGAACCCGCCGCGGCTAACGCGTTCTGGCTGTTGAGGGCATTGAAAATATCCTGGGGTGAGAGCCCGATCGTCGCCAGACGGTCATGGGAGAAGGAGATATAAATCCGCTCGGCCTGTTCGCCGATAATGTTCACTTTCTTCACGCCGGGAACGTGCAGAAGCTGCTGGCGCAGGCCTTCGGCATCACGTACCAGCTGCCGCTGCGGTTCGCCTTTCGCTTTCAGGGCAAAGAGGGCAAAGGTAACATCGGAGAATTCGTCATTGATCATCGGGCCGATGACGCCCGCTGGAAGACGCTGCGATTCATCTCCAAGCTTCTTACGCGCCTGATAGAACTCCTCCTGCACTTCGGCAGGCGGGGTTTTGTCCTGCAATGACAACGTGATAAACGCCATGCCGGGACGGGTATAGGTTTCGGTACGGTCATACCATTTGAGTTCCTGCAGGCGCTTTTCCAGCGGTTCGGCGACCTGATCCTGGATCTCCTGCGCGGTGGCGCCCGGCCAGACGGTTATCACCGTCATTTGCTTTACCGTGAAGGGCGGATCTTCCGCGCGCCCGAGCCCAAAGAAGGCGTAGATTCCGGCAATCGTGACCAGAACGATCAGAAACAGCGTGATGGAACGTTCGCGGACGGCCAGCGCTGACAGGTTGAAGCGGCTTCCGCTCATGGTGTGTTCTCCGCCAGGGCGGCATTGCGTTGTTTAGCAAGCCTGACGACCTCACCTTCGTGCAGAAGATGTGCGCCTAACGCAACAATCTTCTCACCGGGCTTCACCCCGCCCGTGACCTGCACCGCATCTTCACCCACGCTCAGCACCTTGACGGGCGTCCATGCGACCTTTGCCGGCTGGGCGGAAATGCGCCATACGCCGGGACCTTTTCCTGCATCATAGAGTGACGCCAGCGGGACCTGCATGACCTGACCTTCCGCTTTATTGTTCTGAATATTCAGCGTGACGGTCGCCCCCAGCGGCGCGTTCGCCAGCAGGCCATCCAGCACGTAGCGGGCTTCATACGTGCGGGTCGCGGCATCGGCCGAGTCAGACAGCAGCCGCAGCGTTGCGGTGACCGGGTGTTCTTCATTGCCATAAAGTGTGGCCTGCGCTTCGCTGCCGACGGCAGGGCGCAGCGTTTCCGGAAGCTGCACGAGCGCTTCACGCTGTCCCGCTCTGGCGAGCCTGATCGTCACCTGTCCGGCACTGACGACCTGGCCCGGCTCGGCGAGCGTCTCCATGACCACGCCGTCTGAATCTGCCAGCAGTACGGCATAGCCCGTGGCGTTTTGCGCCACGCTGGCCTGCGCCCGGGCGGCGCTGAGATCGGCTCTGGCCGTATCGGCTGCCGCTTTGATCTGGTCATACTCCGAGGCCGATACGGCGCCGGACGCCACAAGACCGCGATAGCGCGCCTCATCGCTGGAGGCTTTTCGCGCGCGCGCCTGGGCAGCATCCACCGCACGCTGCTGCGCCTGGGCCTGTAATTTCAGGTCAACCGGATCCAGGCGCAGCAAGGGCTGACCCTGTTTGACGGTTTGCCCCGTATCAACCAGTCGCTCAAGGATTTTTCCCTGAACCCTGAAACCCAAATCGCTTTGCGTTCTTGCGACCACTACGCCGGTGAAGGCGCGGGCGGTATTGTTCGCAAGCTCGACGGATGTGGATCTGACGAGCGGTGGCTTTGTGCGCGGATCGTCACTCGCGGAAATATCGCCGCACGCCACGAGGGCAAACGGCAGGAGACAAACGGCAACGCGGGCTGAAGTGAGCCTGAGCATGGGAAACCTTTTTGACGTAACAAGACGGTATCCGCATTCTCTGACTAGTGACCAAAAATGTCAATGGTCACAAATTAGGGGGCCAGGCTTCTTAAAATCATTGATGAGAGAAGCACCGCCGCGGTGGGAGCCATTTCGAGGTTGTACTGCAGCTGAACGGGGTTAATGTAAGGACACATCACCATATGGATAGCCTGTGTAACCTCATCCAGCGGCGTTTTTCTCTCAAACTCTCCGGCCTGCCTGCCTTCGATGATGATGCTCTCAATCAGCTTCATCAGGCTTTCTGAATACCGTTCTGTCGACGGCCACTGCTCGCGTGCGGCGACGGCGGCAATGTCGTAAAGCTTACGGTCGTGGAAAAACAGCTCGCTCCCCGCTTCGGTGAGCGCCTTGAAAAGACGGCGTAATCTTTCGCTTGCTGACGGGGCATCCTTGATGGCGGAAAGCACCGCCGCCATGATCAGCTCCAGGCGGTTAGCGCAGATCACCTCGCCGATGGCCTGTTTGGAATCGAAAAACTTATAAATGTAGGACTTTGAAAAACCGATGGATTTAGCCAGTTCGGCGACGGTGGTTTTTTCATAGCCGTAGTGACCGAAGTGCTCAAAAGCGGCTTCGACGATTTGCTCTCTGACAGCGTGGTCAAGGGGACCACGTGCGGATGGGGGGTTCATATTTTTAGTCATTATTTAAGCTTAGCGTGACGGGCTACGATTAACAACGAGTGACCATTTCGTACTTTGGTTACCGCCATTTATCATGAGCCCTTCAGACGGGACGATCAACCAGGTGGGGTAAGTGTATCACTGTTTTTCGTGCACTATGGCATCTATCTGTCTGCGATAAGCGAGGATTTCAGCGCAACTCCCTTGCGCTGAACCGAGCCGTTTTGCTTAAGCCGAGCGTGGACGCAATATGATCAGAATGTCGGGGAAAGCCGCGTTTTGATCGGCGGGTGAGTGGAGGCCGCAAAACCGATGCGGCCTTATCTATCAGGCAGCCAGTTCAGGCATCTGCTCCTTCACGAAACTCAACACTTTCTTCGCGTCCAGGGACGCATAGGGCAGGCTCTCAATAATAGCGATCGAACGCGTATTACCCACCGTTTCTTTTATCTCATCGAGTTTGTACTGAATGTGCGGCGCGATAAGAAAACCGTCGAAAGCAGGGGCGACGCTGGCGAAGTTATCCAGCCCAACGGCGCTAATCATCAGCGGATAGCCTTCATGTTCTGCCAGGGACTGCATTTTTTTGGCAAGAGAGTTTGCGGTATTACCGAACAAACAACATATCAGAAGCTTTTTCATATTTTGTTCCTCCTGAAAACCGCTCCTAGCGTAGTCCTGAGGTTGTCACCGAAATGCGCGCTATCTCTTATTTTGGTGACAAAACTATAACCCCAGATCGCTCAGTGAAGGATGATCGTCCGGGCGTCTGCCCAGCGGCCAGTGGAACAGTCGCTCAGAGGCTTTTATCGGCATATCGTTTACGCAGGCAAAGCGGCGCTTCATCAGTCCGTCCGGCTCAAACTCCCAGTTTTCATTGCCGTAAGAGCGGAACCAGTTGCCGGAATCATCATGCCATTCATAGGCATAGCGCACCGCAATGCGGTTATCCGTAAACGCCCAGAGCTCTTTAATCAGACGATAGTCCAGCTCTTTTTTCCATTTCCGCTCCAGAAACGCCTGCGCCTCTTCACGGTTGGTGGCGAACTCGGCGCGGTTGCGCCACTGGGTATCCAGCGTATAGGCCAGCGCGACTTTCGCCGGGTCGCGGCTGTTCCATCCATCTTCTGCCAGTCTGACTTTTTCGATGGCGCTTTCACGGGTGAAGGGCGGTAAAGGAGGACGTGCGTTCATTGCGATTACCTCTGCGTTATATGATGTAGACAGGTCTGTCTACATGCGGTAATCTATGCCTGTAAAATAACGCTGTCAACATCCGTTTTGAGGCTACCAAAAAGTGAAAACAGAACCTGAAGGCAACGATACAAAAATCAGCGTCAGAGATAAGATATTATTTACGGCGCACGATCTGTTTTATTCCACAGGCTTCAGGGCGACGGGCGTGGATACGCTGATTAAAGTGTCGAAAGTCACCAAGGTGACTTTCTATCGCCATTTTCCGAGCAAAAGTTTACTTATTCTCGCCTATTTGCACTATCGGCATGAAATATGGATTGACTGGTTTGAGTCCACGCTGCATCGGCATCTCGTCGAAGGTAAAGTACCTTCTGATGCGATACCTGCAACGCTTTACGAATGGTTTATTTCGCCCGAGTTTCACGGCTGCGCGTTTATTAATGCCAGCGCAGAGGCAAAATCGGAAGATATTGAAAGCGAAATAAAAGCGATATGCCGCAATCATAAAGGCGAAACAAAGAAAATTATTGCATCGCTGACGAAGATCGCGGATGCGCGCGTCGTCAATGAAATCATGCTGCTCATCGACGGCGCAATTATTCATGCACAAATGGGCATGGATTCAGAAACGGTCATAAATGTGTTAAAAACGGGCGTAGAGAGGCTGACCTGTCGGTGATATTCCCCTGTGATGAATCAGCCCTGGCGCCGGGCCGATTAAGCACCCGCGTTACACTGTCGGAATGGTGCCGCCATCAATCACAAATTCAGTACCTGTGATACTTGCAGCATGCGATGAAGCGAGGAAGACGATGAGGTTGGCCACCTCAATCGGCCTGGCTGGGCGTCCGAGCGGTATTCCGCCTAACGCCTTCATAATGATCTGTTTGCCGCCTTCGTAGTCTGTTCCTGCCTGCTTTGCCAGCCTCTCCGCCAGTGCAACCGCAGCTTCAGTTTCGATCCAGCCGGGTGCAACGCGCACCACCCGAACCCCCTTCGGCGAGACTTCCTTTGAAAGACTTTTACTGTAGGTTGAGAGGGCTGCTTTAGCCGCCGCATAACCCGTTGTTGATTCCGGTAACGGCAGTTCGCGTTGAATAGACGTCACGTGAATAATCACCCCGTTTCCCTGCGCGAGCATTCCGGGAAGCAGGGCGCGATCTAAGCGTACTGCAGGCAACAAATTAAGATTGAGCTCCTGCTGCCACTCCTCCTCGCCAAGCGCAGCAAAACCGCCACCGGGTGAGGTTGAACCGCCTGCAACATGGATAATTACGTCGACACCTCCCATCTGTTCCTGAACCGCGGATGCGACTGAGGCACATCCAGCGACGGTAGTAAGTTCAGCGGCTACGAAAATATCCGCGATATTTACGTCCGGCTCGTGGCGCGCCGTGGTAAATACCGTTGCGTCGAGTTGTTTTAAAAGTCCCACGACTGCTTTTCCGAGCCCTTTTGTGCCAGCGGTAACAAGCACGCGTTTGCCTTTAAAATTAATGTCTAATGACATGGCCTTTCACTCCCGTTATTTACAGTACAGGTATATTCAACATAGACTGATAAATTGACAAGTACGCACGAAAAAGTGAGTTACTAAATTATGAGTAAGTTATATAGTCCCGAATCTGCTGCAAGCGGCGTGGAGCAAGTATTACGGCTGCTGGAAGGCCGCTGGAAATTAATTATTCTTTTTCATCTTTTCGACGGGAAAGTGCAGCGCTACTCTGATTTCGAAAAACTGATCCCCGGTATTTCCCAGAAGATGCTGGCGCAGCAACTTCGACAACTCGAGTCCGACGGTATCGTTTCGCGGATGGTCTACCCTCAGGTGCCACCAAAAGTGGAATATCGACTCACCGAATGGGGGCAGGCACTATGCCCGGCGCTTGATGCCATGCTGAAATGGGCAGAAAAACGTGAGGCTTACGCAAGCCTGTAAACCCGGCGGCCAGCATGCTTCAATGGGATGGCGTTATCCGTCACCCATTTATGCAAAGGAAACGAAAAAATGAGAACACAGAAAAGATGCCTGGGCTGTGTGGCCATTGTGGTTGATGACTACGATCGTGCCATTGAATACTACACAGACAAGCTGGGTTTTACCCTCGTAGAAGATACCCCTCAACCGGGTAAACGCTGGGTGGTCGTCTCACCCAATCCGGAAAGCGACTGCAATATTTTGCTGGCTCGTGCATCTAACGAGAGGCAGGAAAGCTTTATCGGCAATCAATGCGGCGGCAGAGTTTTTCTGTTCCTTCAGACGGATGATTTTTGGCGCGATTATCATGCAATGAAAGACAAAGGCGTTCATTTCTGCGAAGAACCTCGTGAGGAAGAGTACGGTACGGTGGTGGTGTTTGAAGATATTTACGGCAACCGCTGGGACCTTTATCAAAATGCCCAACGCGGGTGATTACCAGGGATACTTTTCATGACTCTTCGAATTCGACAGGCCACTGCGGCCGATTCAGCGCTCTTAAGCGAGCTGGGATACCGCATCTATCCCGCCCATTTTCAGCATCTGTGGGTGTCAGAGGCCGAGATGAAGGATTTTCTGCACGGCGAGTACGCGCTTTCTGTAGTTGAACAGAGCCTGAAAGATAACGCTGTTTCCTGGTATGTTGCAGAGACCGCTCAGCCAGTGGGATTCATGAAAGTGACATGGGAAGCCAGGATCCCGGAAACGGACAAGAAGGGCGTTCTCCTCAACAAGCTCTACCTCGATCCCGCCGAGACCAGCAAGAACTATGGTCAGGTGATGTTCAACAACATCACCGACATGGCCCGGAACCTGGGGAAAGACTATCTCTGGCTGGAGGTGCTTGAGCAGAACGCGGGCGCGTACCGGTTCTACCAGAAGCAGGGCATGCTCTGCGTTAAGAACGTCCTTTTCGAAACCGCTTCACAGCAGAGCATAATCAGGATTATGGGGATGCCTCTTTAGAATGCGCGTCATGCTGTGCCAGCGACAGCGCGCTGGCGCTGGCGGGATCGAACAGTGAGATGCTTTCGATCTGATTGAGTAAAATCACCTTCCGGAATGACATGGCGCTGCGGGGTTCAGAGTCGAGCGTGATGTCATGCTCTGCATACCACTTGCTGTAATTATTCTCGATGCGAAAGTTCATCGTCTTCGCGTCTCTGTACCCGCTTAACATCGGGATCAGCACGATATTGGCCGTTTTTTCATATTCCAGCGTCGCGGTGTGGATCATGCCGACGTAAATCCGCCTGGAACGGAGCGTAACCTGCGCCAGCTCGCCTTGCTCCATACACTGGTACAGCAGTTGTTCGATACCGCTCGACTGCGCCAGACGTTTGTAGAGCTTTTTCCGGCTTTCACCGTCCAGCCTGGCGCTGCCTGCCCAGTTAGAGCGGTAGAGGCAAAACAGGATGGCAAACGCCAGCATCACGACCACCGGCGCCTGAATGCCTAAAAAGCTCCAGTTCATAAAGTCGATTTGCCAGTCGGTATATTTTGGTGAGGCAAAGTGAAAAGCGTTGTTGGCGGCGGACAGGGCGAGCAAGAGTAGCCAGAGCAGACCGGTGGCAATCACGCCCTGCAGAACGAAAATACAGCCGTACAGCGCCACAAGGAAATAGACGTCCCAGCCAAATGAGCGCTTGATTTTAAAGCGGGTCGACAGGTCGCGACTGGTGTACCAGTACCCGCATACCATCAGCACCATAAATATCGCCGTTCCCATATCAGGCCCTCTTCAGCGTGTTGACGTGACGCAGAAAATCCTGCCGCACCTCGTTGCTTTTGTAGTTCACCGAGGCGTTTCCGTCCTGGTCGATAATGATGCGATCGCCATCTTCGACGGCTTCAATGATTTCCTGCTGACTCATCACCTGGAGCAAAGATTCGGGGCTGGAGAAAAGGGAGAAAAAGAAGCGTTTCACGGCAGACATCCTTATGAATAAAAAGGATAAGCCTGGAAGAAGACCGGCAAGTTTGCCTTAAGGATAACCTGAAAGTGAAAGCCGGGCGGCGGCTTCGCCTTACTAGGTCTATAAAACCCACTCTTTTGCATAACTTTAAATCATTGATATATAGCCAAAATAAAAAATAGATCGTCACAAACTTGGACAAATAACGTTAATTGTGTAAGTTTTAATTATGCGATTACGCCACGTTGTTTACAGCCAGGATGTGACCCATGAGCACTTTGCCCTCTGTCGTGAGTCGGTTTGTTGAGTACTACGCCGCACTGGATAGCCAGCCGCCGTCCGCGCTGGTGGGGCTTTACCATTCGAATGCCTCGCTTGTCGATCCGTTTGGCGAGCATGACGGGATTTTCGCGCTTCAGCGCTATTTCACCCATCTGCTGGCCAACGTCGAGCATTGCCGTTTTACCATCGATTCGCCGCTGTGCAGCGGTAGCCGGTTTGTTGTCACCTGGGTAATGCACTGGTCGCACCCGCGCATTGCCGGGGGAGAGCCGCTCGAACTGCCGGGGTGTTCAGTGGTGCACACCGAAAACGATCTCATCACGCACCAGCGCGACTATTACGATGCGGGAGAGATGATCTACGAACATCTTCCTCTGCTTGGCTGGGCGGTGCGCGGCGTGAAGCGGAGGGTCAAATCATGAAGACGGTGCTGATTACCGGCGCAAGCTCGGGCATCGGTGCCGGGCTGGCGAAATCCTATGCCGCTGACGGCTACCACGTGATTGCCTGCGGACGCGATCCGGCGCGTCTTGAAGCGCTGCATCAGACCTGCCCCAATCTCACCGTTCGCCTGTTCGATATGACAGACAGGGACGCCTGTCGCCAGGCGCTGACCGGCAGCTACGCCGATCTGATTATTCTCTGCGCCGGTACCTGCGAATACCTCGAGCAGGGCGTGGTGGATGCGGCGCTGGTGGAGCGGGTTATGGCGACAAATTTCCTCGGCCCGGTGAACTGCCTTGACGCGCTGCAGTCGCAGCTGGCGGCTGGCAACCGCGTGGTGCTGGTGAGTTCCATGGCCCACTGGCTGCCTTTCCCTCGGGCTGAGGCCTACGGCGCGTCCAAAGCGGCGCTGAGCTGGTTTGCCGAGAGCCTGCGGCTGGACTGGGAGCCAAAAGGGATTGCCGTGACGGTTGTCTCCCCGGGCTTTGTTGATACGCCCCTGACGCGCAAAAACGATTTTGCCATGCCGGGCAGGGTGAGCGTCGACGACGCGGTTAGGGCGATCCGTACCGGGCTGGCGGCAGGGAAAATGCATATCGCGTTTCCTGACGGGTTCGGCTTTATTTTGCGGTTGCTCTCCGGGCTGCCCGCGTTTCTTCAGCGCGCGCTGCTGCGCAGGATGGTGCGTTCATGAACATTGCGATTATCGGCAGCGGCATCGCCGGGCTGACCTGCGCCTGGCGCCTGGCCGGACACCATCAGGTGACCCTGTTTGAAGCGGGTGCCACGCCCGGCGGCCATACCGCAACGGTTGACGTGACGACGCCACAGGGCACATACGCGATCGATACCGGGTTTATCGTCTACAACGACCGCACCTATCCGCGCTTTATGGGCCTGCTCAGCGAGCTGGGCATCAGCGGGCAAAAAACGCAGATGAGCTTTTCGGTGCACAACCCGGCGACAGGGCTGGAGTACAACGGACACACTCTGACGTCGCTGTTTGCCCAGCGTCGAAACCTGGTGAATCCGGCATTCTGGCGGCTGCTCGGGGATATCGTCCGCTTCAATCGCCTGGCGAAACAGGCGCTGGACGGGGAGGTGGACCCGAACGCCACGCTGCAGACGTTTCTGGACCAGCACGGCTTCACGCCGTTTTTCGCGCGCCACTACATTCTGCCGATGGGGGCCGCCATCTGGTCATCGTCGCTGCAGGAGATGAAGCGTTTCCCGCTGCCGCTCTTTTTGCGCTTCTTCCACCACCACGGCCTGCTGGATATCACCCAGCGCCCGCAGTGGTACGTGGTGCCGGGCGGCTCGCGGGAGTATATCCGCGCCATGCTCGACAAGCTGGGTGACCGTCTGAATCTGCATCTTAATTCACCGGTGCAGCGCGTGAGCCGCCACGAGCACGGGGTTACCCTTGAGCTTGAAAACGGCAGCCATACCTTCGATCGGGTGATTTTTGCCTGCCACTCCGCCAGCGCGCTGGCGATGCTTGATGACCCAACGCCCGCGGAGCGCGAGGTGCTGGGCGATATCGGCTGGCAGCGCAACGAGGTCGTTTTACACAGCGATCCGCGCTGGCTGCCGGTGCGGCAGCGGGCGTGGGCCAGCTGGAACTATCGCCTGAGCGCTCAGGAACAGGCCAGCGCCTGCGTTACCTACAACATGAACATCCTGCAGGGGCTGCCTGCGGGCAGTCCGCTGTTCTGCGTCACCCTGAATCCGGACGCGCCGGTAGATGAACGTTTCGTTCTGCAACGCTTTGTCTATGAACACCCGCTGTTTAACCCGCAAAGCTGGCGGGCGCAGGCGCGGCGCGGCGAGATCAATGGCCACCAGCGGAGCTGGTACTGCGGGGCCTACTGGTACAACGGTTTTCATGAAGATGGCGTGCGCAGCGCGCTGGACGTGGTCAATGCGATAGCGGCCGGAGAGGGGAACTGAGATGAACAGCTGCCTCTATCACGGCGTCTTACGCCACCGCCGCCTCCAGCCGAAAACCCACGAATTCAGCTACAGCGTCTTTATGGCCTGGCTGGATCTGGATGAACTGCCTCTGCTGTCGTCCGTCGGCGTGCGGCGCAATCGCTTTGCCGCCGCCTCGTTCCACGACGCGGACTATCCGCTCGGCACGCCGCTCAAAGAGAACGTGCTGAGCAGGCTGGAGAGCCTGACCGGAGAACGTCCGAACGGGCGGGTCATGCTCCTGACGCAGCTGCGCTATTTCGGCTTTCATTTCAATCCGGTCAACTTTTACTACTGCTACGACGGGAAGGGAACGCTGCGCTGGGTGCTGGCGGAGGTTCGCAACACGCCGTGGAATGAACGTCATTACTATGCCGTCAACGGACAGGATGCGCAGCCTACCGAAAAAGCGTTTCACGTTTCCCCCTTCAACCCGATGGACATGATCTACCACTGGCGCTTTAACGACCCGGACAACACGCTGCATATGCACATTGAAAATCATCAGGAAGCGAAGGTGTTTGACGCCACGCTCGCGCTGCGTCGGGAGCCTTTGACGCGCCCCGCGATGCGCTCGCTGTTGCTGCGCATCCCGCTCATGACACTGAAAACCTTTTTTGCCATTTACTGGCAGGCGCTGCGCCTGTGGCTCAAGCGCGTGCCGCTGTATAACCACCCCGTCAGCAGGAGTGAACGCTCATGACCGATCCCGTCTTTGCGTTAGAACCCGATATCCCGCGCAACGTCCGCATCGCGCGATGGCTGCTGTTTCGTCTGTTAAGCGGCATCCGCGGCGGCTCGCTCACGCTGCGTGAAGGGGCACAGACCTTTCATTTTGGCGAAGCATCCTCCGCGCTGCATGCCGACGTGCAGATCCTTACGCCCGGCGTCTACTGGCGTGTCTTAACGGGCGGGAGCCTTGCTGCGGCAGAAGCCTGGATGGACGGCGAATGGGAAACCGCGCACCTCACGCCGCTTCTGGAGCTGCTGGCGCTCAACGGCGAGGTTCTCGGTCGTCTGGAAAACGGGTTCCGCCTGCTCGGCAGGCCGCTGGAGCGGATACGCCACTGGACGCGGCGTAACTCCCGCCTGCAGGCGCGCGAAAATATTGCCGCCCATTACGATCTGGGCAATACCTTCTATGCCCATTTTCTGGATAAGGAGCTGCTCTATTCCAGCGCGCTGTTTACCGCAGACGAGCAGGATCTGACGGCGGCTCAGCAGGCCAAAATGGCGCGCCTGTGCGACCAGCTCGCGCTAAGCCCGGGTGACCACCTGCTGGAAATTGGCACCGGCTGGGGCGCGATGGCGGAATACGCCGCCCGTCATTATGGCTGTCGGGTAACGACCACCACGCTGTCGCAGGAGCAATATATCTGGGCGACCGAGCGGATCGCCCGCGCCGGGTTGCAGGATCGCGTTGAGGTCCTGCTCTGCGACTATCGCGACCTCACCGGACAGTACGACAAGCTGGTCTCGATAGAGATGATTGAGGCCGTCGGGCAACGCTATCTGCCGACGTTTTTCCGCACCTGCCAGGCGCGGCTGCGTCCCGGAGGACGGATGGCAATTCAGGCCATCACTATTCAGGACCAGCGCTATCGCGACTACAGCAAAAGCGTCGATTTTATCCAGCGCTACATTTTTCCCGGCGGCTTCTTGCCGAGCATTACGGCGATGAACGAGCTGATGACGCGCCACACCGATTTCGTGGTGCGCAATCTGTTTGACATGGGCCCCGACTACGCCCGCACGCTGGCCCACTGGCGGCAGCGCTTTGTCCACGCCTGGCAGGAGATTGAAAAGCTCGGCTTCGACGAACGGTTCCGCCGCATGTGGCTGTACTACTTCGGCTACTGCGAAGCCGGGTTTAACGCTCGCACCATCAGCGTGGTACAGCTGACCGCCGAGCGCGTATGAGACGTTACGTTCAGGTCTTTCTGCTGGCCGTCGCGTTCGATCTTTACTGGGCGCTGGTGGTGCTCTTTCGCGAACAGGGCCTGATTGTCTGGCTCGCGCTGGCGATCCTGGCGTGCTTGCTCTTGCCGCCTGCATACCGTTTTTACGCCATTGGGCTGGCTGCGGCGGGCAGCCTGCTGGACGCGCTCTGGGCCCTGACCGGGCTGATTGCCTTTACGGGCGAGTCCCTGATGCCGTTATGGATGGTGGCACTGTGGCTGATGTTCGCCACGGTCTGGACGCAGCTGACGCGCACCACCACGCTACCCGGCTGGCTGTTGACCCTGCTGGCCGCCGCGGGGGGGCCGGTGGCTTACCTGTTTGGCGAGCGGCTAGGGGGCATTACGTTTCTGGAGCCAACCTTTATCGTCGTGAGCTGGATGGCGCCGGGCTGGCTGGTGTTGATGCTGTTTTTCCACCTGCTGATGGGGAGACAAAAATGAGATCTGCGGTTTTGCTGCTTTGGCTGACGCTGGTTGTGCCTGTTACCCAGGCTGCCGACTGGCTTGCCTGGCGGAAGGTGGGTGACGCCACGCTCACCTGGGGACCTTTCACCGTCTATACCTCCCAGCTGCGCACCCCGGATGGCCGTTACAGCCGGGACCAGGATCAGGCGCTGATTATTACCTACGCGCGCGACATCGATCGCGATGAACTGGTTGAGGCGACCCGCGACCAGTGGCAGGCGCAGGGGATCCTGGCCCAGGAACCGCAAAGCGAAGCCTGGCTGCGGATGCTCCAGTCCCTGTGGCCGGATGTTCGACCGGGCTCACAGCTGGCGTTTGTTCTCAACGATAGGCAGGGGCAGTTCTGGTACCGCGAGTCGGCTACCCGCAAAACCTTTATTCCACTCGGACCACGCCAGTCGGAAGCGTTCAGCACCCGTTTTCTGGCCATCTGGCTCGATCCCCGCACGCAATATCCTGAGCTGCGTCAGCAGTTAATCGGAGGCCAAAAATGAAACGTATCCTGATGATGGCGCTGGCATTCACGATGCTGCTGGCGGGCTGTAGTACCGAGGTGGCCGAGTATCGCCAGCAGCAGCCGCGGCTGGATATCTTCCACTACTTCCAGGGCAAAACCGAAGCGTGGGGGATGGTGCAGGATCGCAGCGGCAAGCAGATCCGCCGTTTCCACGTTGAGATTGCCGGGGACGTTATCGGCGATACGCTGACGCTCAATGAACACTTTGTTTACGACGACGGCGAGAAGCAGCAGCGGGTCTGGCATATTCGCCGCGTGGGGAACGATCGCTACGAGGGAACGGCAGGGGATATTGAAGGGGTTGCCACGGGACAGGCCGCAGGCAACGCCTTTAACTGGCATTACAGCATGAACGTGACGGCCAACGGCAGCACCTGGCTACTGAACTTCGACGACTGGATGTACCTGCAGGATGAGACCCATCTGTTTAACAAAACCGAGATGAAGAAGCTGGGCGTTACCGTCGCTACGGTAACGCTGTTCTTTACCCGTAAGACCTCAGCTTAGTCGCGGACGCTGCTGGTTTTGCTGCTGGAGTAGATGAAGTACAGGGCAATCCCCAGGCACACCACCGCCCCCAGACGGCTCGTCGAGAACGGAATGGCCGCATTCCCCAGCCAGCCAAAGCTGTCAATCAGCATACTCATGGCGAGCTGGCCAAATATCACCGCCACCGTGGCGACGGCGGTGCCGATGCGCTGCACTGCCACGACCATGATCACAATGTAGGGCACGCCGAACATCGCCCCGAGGAGCTGCCATTTCGGCACGTCCAGCAGCGTGACCGCTTGCTTAGGCTCAAAGAAGAAAATGAGCAGGGCGGTCACCAGGGCGCCGACGGAAAACGTCAGAAACGCGCTCTTGAAAACGCCCACGCTGCTGCCGAGCTGTCCGTTAATTGCTGCCTGTATGCTCAGCGTTGCGCCGCCACACACGGCCAGAAGAATCATAATCAGTGTCATACGTTTACCCCTGTGCCACCAAAACCAGTGCGGCAATAATAAAAACCAGCGCCACGATGCGTTTCGCGTTTATCTTCCTGTGCGGCGTACCCAGCAGACCAAAGTGATCGATGATCAGGCTTTTAAACACCTGACCTGCCAGAATGCCAATCATGGTCATCGCGATGCCGATAGCGGGGGTCGCAACGGTCAAAATGACCACGTAGACTGGGCCAAGCACGCCGCCGAGCAGCTGCCAGCCGGGCTGTGCGAAAAACGACGGGCTGTTACGCGGGCTGAAAAACAGCATCAGCAGAAACGTCAGCGCGGCGCCGACGCCGAAGATGCTGAACGTTGCCCATAAGTCACCCACTTCGCCGCCCAGCGGCCCCAGCAGTCCCGCCTCGACGGAGAGGCCCATCCCGCCGACAATCACCAGTAAAATCAACACAAACTGCATTACGCTTCCTCCGTTTTCAGGCGAAGAAGATTACGTCGGCAGCTTCGTGAGAAAAATGCCATAATGCTGGAAACACCTTTGCAGGATATGCATTAATGGTCGACGCCAGCAACATCAACGTCCGCGCGCTGCTGATCTTTATTGACGTGTATGAAGCGCAGAACTTCTCCGTCGTGGCGCGGCGGCAGGGGATATCGGCCTCGCAGATATCGCGCGTGATCCACCAGCTTGAGGATGCGCTCGGCCAACAGCTTTTCTACCGCAATACGCGGGCCGTCATCCCGACGGAAAGCGGTCATCTGTTTATTCGCTATGCCCGGTCGATGGCGGAAAATCTGGAAGAGGCGCGACGGGAGCTGGACGCGCGTGCGGTGGAGCCTTCCGGCGCGATCCGCATTAACGGACCGGTGTTTTTTGGTCAGAAGCATATTGCGCCCGGCCTTCCCGGCCTGTCGGAACGCTATCCGCGCCTCAGCGTAGAGCTGACGCTGACCGATGATTTTATCGACCCCCATCGGGATGCCGCCGACGTGATCTTTCGGATTGGCGTGCTGACGGACTCCTCGTTTCATGCGCGGGTGTTCGGGCAGCAGGTTTATCATCTGGCCGCGTCGCCAGGCTACGTGCGTAAGAACGGTATGCCTGACGTGCCGTACGACCTGAACCGCCATCGCACGCTGGTCTATCGCGGATCGTCAGGGCCTAACCGCTGGCTGTTTCGCAGGAAGGGCGAGGCGTGGATACACTACCCCGTTACGCCATTGATGACCTCCAATAATGCGGAGGCGTTACTGGCTGCGGCGCTGGGGGGGATGGGGATCGTGCTGTTCCCGGACTGGCTGGTGAGCGAGCAGCTCCAGCGCGGCGAGCTGATTCCGCTCCTTCCTTCGCTGGAGTGCGCCATCAATACGGAACAGCAGGCTATTGCGGCGATCTATCCTGATGCCCGACATCCGCCCCTGAACGTCAGGGCGGTGATTGATTATTACGTCGAGCACTTTGGTACGCCGCCGTACTGGCAAACGTAAGAGATTACGCGCCGAGCTCCTTGCGGATAATCTCTGCGCCCGCGCTGAGCGCCTTCAGCTTACCGTTAGCAACCTGACGCGAAAGCGGAGCCATGCCGCAGTTGGTTGACGGGTAAAGCTTGTCCGCATCGACAAACTGCAGCGCTTTACGCAGCGTATCGGCGACTTCCTCCGGCGTTTCAACGGTGTTGGTTGCCACGTCAATCGCACCGACCATCACTTTCTTGCCGCGGATCAGCTCCAGCAGATCCATCGGCACGCGGGAGTTGTGGCATTCCAGGGAGATGATGTCGATGTTAGACGTCTGCAGCTTAGGGAAAGCCTCTTCATACTGTCGCCACTCTGAGCCGAGCGTCTTTTTCCAGTCCGTATTGGCCTTGATGCCATAGCCGTAGCAGATGTGTACTGCGGTTTCGCACTTCAGCCCTTCAACGGCGCGTTCCAGCGCGGCGATCCCCCAGTCGTTCACCTCGTCAAAAAAGACGTTAAATGCCGGTTCATCAAACTGGATAATATCGACGCCTGCGGCCTCTAACTCACGCGCTTCCTGATTGAGGATTTTGGCGAATTCCCAGGCCAGCTTTTCGCGGCTTTTATAGTGCGCGTCGTAAAGGGTGTCGATCATGGTCATCGGCCCGGGCAGGGCCCATTTGATTGGCTTGTCCGTGAGCTGGCGCAGGTACTTCGCATCGTCCACGAATACCGGTTTCTGACGCGCAACGGCTGAAACCACGGTCGGCACGCTGGCGTCATAGCGGTTACGAATGCGCACCGTCTGGCGATTTTCAAAATCCACGCCGCTCAGGTGTTCAATAAAGGTGGTAACGAAGTGCTGGCGGGTCTGTTCACCGTCGCTGACAATATCGATTCCCGCGCGGATCTGCTCATCCAGAGACAGGCGCAGCGCATCCTGTTTACCCGCCAGTAATTCATCATCCTGGAGTTTCCACGGAGACCACAGCGTTTCAGGTTGTGCCAGCCAGGTTGGCTTAGGGAGGCTGCCAGCCGTAGACGTCGGGAGCAATGTTTTCATAATAAAAGACCTTTTTTAATGAATTAAAGCGCGTAGTTATCAGACCACTGCTCAAGAATATGTTGGTAAGGCTTAATGAAGTACGCTTCGGTAAAGCGGCCCTGTTCAACCGCCAGCTGGCTTCGCTCTTCCCGGTCATAAACAATTTTGGTTAAGGAGTGATCCTGCTGGTTCAGATCCGGTCGGTAGCACAGTCCCGCCGCCGAGTTTGCGTTATAAATTTCCGGGCGATAGATTTTCTGGAACGTCTCCATCGTGCTGATGGTGGCAATCAGTTCCAGATCGGTGTAATCACTCAGCAAATCCCCGGTAAAGAAGAATGCGAAAGGCGCCACGCTGTTTTCCGGCATGAAATAGCGAACCTGCAGGCCCATCTTCGCGAAGTACTGTTCCGTTAGCGACTCGCCATCCGGCTGATACTCAATGCCCAGCACGGGGTGCTGGTTACCGGTGCGGCGGTAGGTGTCTTTGCTGGAGACGCTCAGGCAGATCACCGGTCCCTTTCTGAAGTTCTCTTTGTATTCCGGCGAATTCACAAAGTGGCGGAAAATATTGCCGTGCAGTTCGCCAAACTTTTCCGGAATGCTGAAGTGTTGCTGGTTCTTGTTGTGTTCCAGCAGCAGCACGCTGAAATCATAATCCCGCACGTAAGAAGAGAAGTTATTCCCGACGATGCCAGGGATACGCAGGTTATTTTTTTTGTCGACAATATACGTTTGCAATATCTCAATGGCCGGGAACGGTTTTTCCGCGCCAATGTTCAAATCGACAGAGATGATTTCAAGCTCAACCGCGTAGCGATCGGCGTTTGGGTTATCCCAGCGCGCTATGGCGTTAAAGCGGTTGTTGATCATCACCAGCGTATTGCGCAGGTTTTCCTGACGTTTTTCACCGCGCGCCAGGTTGGCAAAGTTGGTGGTCGTACGCGTATTTTCTGACGGGTTGTAATTCTCATCGAAGCAACTGCGCTTAAGGGTATATGTGAAAGCTTTGCTCATTGTGGTTATGCATCCTAAGTTCATGTTGCTAAGAAGTTACTGATGCATAATTTATGCCTGAGCCCGCGGCGCAGGGGAAGTGACTTAATTTCAATGCAACATGAGCGAAGTTCATGAAGTGTAATGCTCGAGGTGTCGCTGCCTTCATGCCGGGTGGCGCTGCGCTTACCCGGCCTACGGTTCAGCGTCGTTTGTAGGCCCGTGCAAGCGCAGCGCCGCCGGGCGAAGCTCGCAATATGTCTGTGATATGCACTTTGCCCTCGTCGTTAACCGGCTGCAGGGGAGAGGGATTTTTTATTTCCGTTCAATTCCCGCTATAATCCCCAAAATTTCCAACCGGTTTAGAAACGATCATGACAAAACTCACCTTACAAGAGCAGATGCTGAAAGCGGGCTTAGTCAGCAGCAAGAAAGCGGCGAAAGTGCAGCGCACGGCAAAGAAATCACGCGTTCAGGCGCGCGAGGCTCGGGAAGCGGTAGAAGAGAACAAAAAGGCGCAGATCGAGCGCGACAAGCAGCTGAGCGAGCAGCAGAAGCAGGCCGTGCTGGCGAAAGAGTTTAAGGCACAGGTGAAGCAGCTGATTGAGATGAACCGCATCACCGTGGCGAGAGGCAACATCACCTTTAACTTCACCGACGGTAATCTCATCAAAAAAATCGAGGTCGATAAGCAAACCCAGGCTCAGCTGATCAACGGCCGTCTGGCGATTGCCCGTCTGGTCATTAACGCCAGCGGCGACTGTGAATACGCAATTATTCCGGCGGTAGTGGCCGATAAAATTGCCCAGCGCGATGCCGAGAGCATCGTGTTAAACAGCGCGCTCAGCCAGGAAGAGCAGGACGAAGACGATCCGTACGCGGACTTCAAAATTCCTGACGATTTGATGTGGTAAACCGCATTCAGAACGGGGCGGCGTGACGGGCGTTAACCGGCTCTCCGCTCACGGGATGAATAAAATTCAACTCGCTGGCATGCAGCATGAGCCGGGGCGTTTCCTCAGCCCCCGGCGCGTCAAGACCGCCATACAGATCGCAGCCCAGAATCGGGTGCCCCAGCTGCTGGCAGTGAATACGCAGCTGATGGGTTCGCCCGGTCTCCGGTGTCAGTTTCACCCGCGTTAACGGCACTCCCGTCCCCTGATAAAACCGTTCCACCACCCGATAGCGGGAGCGGGCGGGTTTTCCGCTGATGGCGCAGATCGACATCAGCGGGAACAGCGCCGGATCTTTAGCAATCGGCGCGTCTATCACTCCCTCATCGTTTTCCAGATGTCCGCAAAGCAGGGCGCTGTAGCCTTTCTCCACGCTGCGCTGGCTGAACTGCTGGCACAGCGCGGCGTTGATGGCCTTATTGAGTGCAACCACCATCAGCCCGGACGTGCCGAAATCCAGACGATGTACCAGCGTGCAGCCGGGGAACGTCTGGACCAGACGATAATGGACAGAATCGAGGTTTTGCGGATTTTTGCCCGAGAGGCTGAGCAGGCCGGAAGGCTTATTGATTAGCAGCAGATGTTCATCCTGCCAGAGGATCTCAATGTCGTCGTGACACGGTGGGGCAATAAAAGAATCAATAATCGCAGACATCAGGCCGCCCGGCTGGAGAGTGGGAGCGGATGATAACGAAATGCGGGGGAAAAGAAAAACCCTCCCACCGGGCGGTGAGAGGGCGAAATCTTATGCTGCGACCAGGCTGTCGATCGCGGCTTTCGCATCGGTCTGCGCTTTGGTCGCCACTTCCGGACCGTAAGCGATGCCTTCAGCGAACACGAAGTTCACGTCAGTGATGCCGATGAAGCCCAGGAACAGGCTCAGGTACGGCGCAACCAGGTCGGTTGGGGTATCTTTATGGATACCGCCGCGGCTGGTCAGTACAACCGCACGCTTGCCTTTTACCAGACCTTCAGGGCCGTTCTCGGTGTAACGGAAGGTTACGCCAGCGCGAGCCACCAGGTCGAAGTAGTTCTTCAGCTGGGTAGGGATGTTGAAGTTGTACATTGGGGCGTTGATGACGATAACGTCGTGCGCCTGCAGCTCAGCAATCAGCTCGTCGGACAGGGCCAGCGCTTCCTGCTGACGCGGGCTCAGCGGTGCATCGCTTGGGCGCAGCGCGCCAACCAGCTCGCCATCCAGCACAGGAATTGGGTTTGCAGCCAGGTCACGCACGGTGATTTCGTCAGCAGAATGCTGTTCACGCCACTGTTCAACGAAGTAATCAGACAGCTGACCAGACTGAGAGTACCCTGCCAGAATACTGGATTTCAAAACTAATACTTTGCTCATGGGTGATTCCTGTTGTTGCATTTGATTGAAGGGGGTTGCCCCGTTGCTTGTTGACACTCTATTCACAATCCTGCCACAGAGATAGCGCAATATATCGAAGCCTATGTTCGAATTTTTTGAATAAGGCGCTAAAGGCGTCAATGTGGTACTCTATAGCAATCATTAAAAAGAGAGTTTATCAGGGCGTGTACTGCCCTTTAACGCTATGACAGAACAACAAAAATTAACCTTCCCGATGCTCCTGCAACAGCTTGATTCTCTGATGCTGCGCGATAAACAGCGCTTTGCCCGCCGTCTTCACGGCGTGAAGAAGGTTAAAAATCCTGATGCACAACAGGCCATTTACCAGGAGATGGCGAAAGAGATTGAACAGGCGGCAGGGAAAGTTGTGCTGCGTGAAGCCGCGCGTCCGGCGATTACCTACCCGGAAAACCTGCCCGTCAGCCAGAAAAAACAGGACATCCTCGAGGCCGTACGCGACCACCAGGTGGTGATTGTCGCGGGTGAAACCGGTTCGGGGAAAACCACCCAGCTGCCGAAAATCTGTATGGAGCTGGGGCGCGGGTTAAAAGGGCTGATTGGCCACACCCAGCCGCGTCGACTGGCGGCACGTACCGTGGCGAACCGTATTGCCGAAGAGCTGCAAACGGAGCCGGGCGGCTGCATTGGTTACAAGGTGCGATTTAGCGACCACGTTAGCGATAACACCATGGTCAAGCTGATGACCGACGGTATTCTGCTGGCGGAAATCCAGCAGGATCGCCTGCTGATGCAGTACGACACCATCATCATTGACGAAGCGCACGAGCGTAGCCTGAACATCGACTTCCTGCTCGGCTACCTGAAAGAGCTGCTGCCGCGTCGCCCGGATCTGAAAATCATCATCACCTCCGCGACCATCGACCCGGAACGCTTCTCGAAGCATTTCAACAATGCGCCGATTATCGAGGTGTCAGGGCGCACGTATCCGGTTGAAGTGCGCTATCGCCCGATTGTGGAAGAGGCGGATGATACCGAGCGCGACCAGCTTCAGGCCATCTTCGATGCCGTTGACGAGCTGGGCAACGAAAGCGCGGGCGACATTCTGATCTTCATGAGCGGCGAGCGCGAAATCCGCGATACCGCCGACGCGCTCAGCAAGCGCGACCTGCGCCACACCGAAATCCTGCCGCTTTACGCGCGCCTGTCAAACAGCGAGCAAAACCGCGTCTTCCAGCCGCACGGCGGGCGTCGCATCGTGCTGGCGACCAACGTGGCGGAAACTTCGCTGACCGTACCGGGGATTAAATACGTTATCGACCCGGGCACGGCGCGCATCAGCCGCTACAGCTACCGCACCAAGGTCCAGCGGCTGCCGATTGAGCCAGTCTCCCAGGCATCCGCTAACCAGCGTAAAGGCCGCTGCGGCCGCGTGTCGGAAGGGATCTGTATTCGTCTCTATTCCGAAGATGATTTCCTGTCGCGCCCGGAATTTACCGACCCGGAAATTCTGCGCACCAACCTGGCGTCCGTTATCCTGCAGATGACCGCCCTGGGGCTGGGCGACATCGCGGCGTTCCCGTTCGTCGAAGCGCCGGACAAACGCAACATTCAGGACGGCGTACGTCTGCTGGAAGAGCTCGGCGCGATTACCACCGACGAGCAGGCCACGGTCTACAAGCTGACGCCGCTGGGCCGCCAGCTCAGCCAGCTGCCGGTGGATCCGCGTCTGGCCCGTATGGTGCTGGAAGCGCAAAAGCATGGCTGCGTGCGCGAGGCGATGATCATTACCTCGGCGCTCTCCATTCAGGACCCGCGCGAGCGTCCGATGGACAAACAGCAGGCGTCTGACGAAAAGCACCGTCGCTTCCACGACAAGGAGTCCGATTTCCTCGCCTTCGTAAACCTGTGGAACTATCTCGGCGAGCAGCAGAAAGCGCTCTCCTCGAACCAGTTCCGCCGCCAGTGCCGCGTGGATTTCCTCAACTACCTGCGCGTGCGCGAGTGGCAGGATATCTACACCCAGCTGCGCCAGGTGGTGAAAGAGCTGGGCATTCCGGTTAACAGCGAACCGGCGGAGTACCGCGAAGTGCATATCGCGCTGCTGACCGGCCTGCTGTCCCACATTGGGATGAAGGACGCCGAAAAGCAGGAGTACACCGGCGCGCGCAACGCCCGTTTCTCCATCTTCCCCGGCTCCGGCCTGTTCAAGAAGCCGCCGAAATGGACCATGGTCGCGGAGCTGGTGGAAACCAGCCGCCTGTGGGGGCGCATTGCCGCGCGTATCGATCCGGAATGGGTGGAGCCGGTGGCTCAGCACCTGCTGAAACGCTCATACAGCGAGCCGCACTGGGAGCGCGCGCAGGGCGCGGTAATGGCGACCGAGAAGGTGACCGTTTACGGCCTGCCGGTGGTCGCCGCGCGGAAGGTCAACTACAGCCAGATTGACCCTGCGCTCAGCCGCGAGCTGTTTATCCGCCACGCGCTGGTGGAGGGGGACTGGCAGACGCGCCATGCGTTCTTCCGTGAAAACCTGAAGCTGCGCGCCGAAGTGGAGGAGCTTGAGCACAAGTCCCGCCGCCGCGACATTCTGGTGGACGACGAGGCGCTGTTTGAGTTTTACGACCAGCGCATCAGCCACGATGTTATCTCTGCCCGCCACTTCGACAGCTGGTGGAAAAAGGCCAGCAAAGAGACGCCGGACCTGCTCAACTTCGAAAAGAGCATGCTGATTAAGGAAGGGGCGGAGTCGGTCAGCAAGCTCGACTACCCGAACTTCTGGCATCAGGGCAACCTCAAGCTGCGTCTGACGTATCAGTTTGAACCGGGTGCCGACGCGGATGGCGTGACCGTTCATATTCCGCTGCCGCTGTTAAACCAGGTCGATGAGGGCGGGTTCGAGTGGCAGATCCCCGGCCTGCGCCGCGAGCTGGTGATTGCGCTGATCAAATCCCTGCCGAAACCGGTGCGCCGTAACTTTGTGCCTGCGCCAAACTATGCGGAAGCCTTTTTAGGCCGCGTCACGCCGCTGGAGCTGCCGCTGCTGGACGCGCTGGAGCGTGAATTCCGACGCATGACCGGCACCACCATCGACCGCGATGACTGGAACTGGGATCAGGTGCCCGATCACCTGAAAATCAGCTTCCGCGTGGTGGATGATAAAAACAAAAAGCTGCTGGAAGGGCGTTCGCTGAGCGAGCTGAAAGAAGCGCTGAAAGGGAAAGTTCAGGAGACGCTTTCTGCGGTGGCGGACGACGGTATTGAGCAGAGCGGGCTGCATATCTGGAGCTTTGGTCAGCTTCCGGAAAGCTACGAACAGAAGCGCGGTAACTATAAGGTCAAAGCCTGGCCTGCGCTGGTGGACGAGCGCGACAGCGTGGCGATCAAACTGTTCGATAACCCGTTGGAACAGCAGCAGATGATGTGGCGCGGGCTGCGTCGCCTGCTGCTGCTCAACATCCCGTCGCCGATTAAGTATCTGCACGAGAAGCTGCCGAACAAAGCCAAGCTGGGGCTGTACTTTAACCCGTACGGCAAGGTGCTGGATCTGATCGACGACTGTATCTCCTGCGGCGTGGACAAGCTGATACACGAGGCGGGCGGTCCGGTCTGGACGGAAGAGGGCTTTGCCCAGCTTCATGAAAAGGTGCGCGCGGAGCTGAACGACACCGTGGTGGAGATTGCCAAACAGGTCGAGCAGATCCTCACCGCCGTGTT
Organism: Enterobacter sp. KB-221C9; assembly: GCF_041320715.1. Classification (NCBI taxonomy): domain Bacteria; kingdom Pseudomonadati; phylum Pseudomonadota; class Gammaproteobacteria; order Enterobacterales; family Enterobacteriaceae; genus Enterobacter; species Enterobacter sp. KB-221C9. The sequence continues at coordinate 84,395 of NZ_JBGIWG010000010.1, read as the reverse complement.
CAATATCAACAAGCGCCTGAAGGGGCGCGTGGATATGACCATGGCGCTGGGGCTGTCGGACGTGAAGGCGCAGATGGCGGGGCTGGTCTATCGCGGCTTTGTCACCGGCAACGGCTTTAAGCGTCTGGGCGATACGCTGCGCTACCTGCAGGCAATCGAAAAACGTCTGGAAAAAATGGCTATCGACCCACACCGCGATCGCGCGCAGATGCTGAAAGTGGAAAGCGTGCAGCAGGCGTGGCAGCAGTGGCTCAACAAGCTGCCGCCAGCGCGCCGCGACGATGAAGACGTGCAGGCGATCCGCTGGATGATCGAGGAGCTGCGCGTCAGCTTCTTTGCCCAGCAGCTCGGTACGCCGTATCCGATTTCGGATAAGCGTATTCTGCAGGCGATGGAGCAGATTTCCGGTTAAAACCTTTGCCCGGTGGCGCTGCGCTTACCGGGCCTACGGGAGAATATGTAGGCCGGGTAAGGCGTAGCCGCCACCCGGCTGGTTATCGTTCTACAATTGCCAGCGTAAACCCATCCCATCCCTTAACCCCCACCGTTTGCAGCGCGGTGGCGGTTAGGCGCGGGTTATCCCCAATCATCTCGATAAAACGCCGCACGCCCAGCACGCGCGCGTCGTCACTTTGCCCGTTAATGACCTCGCCGTCGCGCACCACGTTATCGCCAATAATCACCGTGCCGGGACGGGAGTAGTGCAGCGCCCACTCCAGATAGCCGGGATTTTTTGGCTTATCGGCATCGATAAAGATCAGGTCGAACGGCGGAACGTCACCGAAATTCTCCAGCGAGTTCAGCGCCGGGCCTTCAATTAATTCAATACGATCGTTCAGCCCCGCGAGGCGAATATTCTGGCGGGCAACATCGGCATGCGTCGGATCAGCCTCGAGCGTAACCAGCTTTCCGTCCGGCGGCAGGGCGCGCGCCATCCAGATTGAGCTATAGGCACCCAGCGTACCGATTTCAAGAATGCGTCTTGCCTGCGTCATGCGCACGAACAGCGCCAGCAGCTGCCCCTGATTGGCCGCTACGTCGTGCTCGGGTAGCCCGGCGCGCTTGTTGTTTTCCAGTACCTGACTCAGCACGTCATCGTCAGGGATAAGCGAAGAAATCATGTAATTATCTACTGCAGACCATTGTTGTTGCATAGATTGACTCCTTGTGGGATTGCCGGATGCGAAATGTAGGCCCGGTAAGCGCAGCGCCACCGGGCAGGTTTTCAGGCACTGACCCAGCCGCCGCCCAGCGCCCTGTAGAGATCCACCTGCGCCAGCAGTAGGTTATTTTTAGCCTGCACGACGCTTGTCTGAACCGAGAACAGCGTGCGCTGCGCGTCCAGCACGTCCAGATAGGATGAATAACCGTTGCGATAGCGATTCTGCGCAATGCGCAGCGTCTCCTGCGCCACATCCTGCTGGGCAAGCAGCTCCGTCAGCTGTTCCTGATAGCGCGTAATCGCATCAAGGCTGTTGTTCACTTCGGCAAACGCGTTACGCACGGTTTTTTCATAGGCGTACAGCGCCTGGTTACGTTGGGACTGGGAAATGTCTACCTGCGCATTCAGCGCCTGGCGGTTCAGCAGCGGGGCGAGAATACTCCCCCCGACGCTCCAGAGCTGAAGCGGGTTGTCCAGCAGGCCTGAAAGGGTACGATCCTGGACCGATCCGGTTGCGGTCAGGTTGATCGACGGCAGCAGGCTGGCGCGCGAGGCGGCAAGCGAGGCGTCTGCCGCAACCAGCTGTCGTTCGGCCTGAACAATATCCGGTCGACGGTTCAGGAGCGTGGAAGGCAGCTGTGAGGGCAGCTTCAGCGGCGTCAGCGTCTCATAGCTTTCACTGCGCGCCACCGCGCCGGGATTGCTTCCCAGCAGCAGGCTCAGGGCGTTCTCCTGCTGTGCGATCTGATGCTGCAGCACGGGAACCTGCGCCCGCGTTGAGCGCAGCTCGGAATCCGACTGCATCAGCTCCAGACGCGAGCTGTAGCCCGTCTCAAACTGACGTTTCGCGAGGTTAAATGCCTCTTCGCGCGATTTCAGCGTGGATTCGGTCACGCGCAGCTGTTCGTCAAGCGAGAGCAGGGTGACATACCCGGAGGCAACGGAAGACGCGACGGTCAAATCCGCGGCGGCAGCGGCGGCTTTTTGCGCCTCCAGCGAGGCTTCGGCTGCACTGGCCGTGCTGCGGTTGACGCCCCAGATATCTACGTCATAGCTCGCCGTCAGGCTACCTCTGTACAGCGTGCCGTAGACCGGCAGCCCGGTCGCGGCGGATTGCGAACGGGCGCGCGTCCCCGTTACGCCCGCGTCAAGCGAAGGAAACAGGCTGCCGTCGGCAGCAAAGACCCGCGCCTGATACTCGTTAATCCGCTCGCGGGCGATCAGCACGTCGCTGTTGTTCTTAAGCGCCCGATCCACATAGCGGTTGAGGTTGTTGTCATGGAAATTGCGCCACCAGAGCTGCTCCGCCGGACTGGCAGGACCGGCGTCAGCACGCCACTGGGTGGGGATTTGCAGCGTCGGCTGCGCCGGTTTTACGTCGACGGACTGGCATCCGGCGAGCATCACCGCCAGCACCAGACCCGCTATCGGGCGAAGGATCATGGCTTCGCCTCCCGCGTATCAATGGTCACCTGCACCGACATGCCCGGACGCAGCAGCGCGATCGCCTCTGGCTCGCCAAGCACCTCGATGCGCACCGGAATACGCTGGGCGATTTTGACAAAGTTGCCGGTGGCGTTGTCCGGCGTGATGGCGCTGAATTCAACCCCGGTTGCCGGCGAAATACTCTCCACGCGGCCCAGATACGCTTTGTCGTTCAGGGCATCAACGGTGAATTTGACAGGCTGACCGATGCGCAGCTCCGCAAGCTGGGTCTCTTTAATATTGGCAATGACCCAGTGCTGAGGCGGCACAAGGGTGGTGAGATGGGTCCCGGCGGTCACATACGCCCCGAGACGCACGGCAATCTGGCCGAGCTGACCGTCGCGCGGGGCGAGAATGCGGGTGTTTTGCAGGTCAATCTGCGCCAGCTCCAGCGCCGCTTTCGCGTTTTCGACATCCGCCTCCAGCGCACCGCGATTGACAATCACCGTCTGCAGATCCTGACGCGACATCTCAAGCGTGGCTTTGGCCTGGTCGATATCGGCGCTGCCCTGGGCGGCGCTGGCCAGCGCGGCGTCGCGCTCGCGGACGGAAAGGGAACCGTCCGCCGTCAGATCCTTCACCCGTTTTAAATCCGCCTGCGTTTTCAGGCTCTGGGCGCGGGCATTTTTCAGCGCCGCGTCGTTTTTGGCGATCGTCGCTTCGGCGCTTTTACGCTGCTGCAGGTTGTTATTGAGCGCGGCAATTTTCATCGCCAGCTGCGCCTCGGCCTGATGCACGCGCTGACGATAGATGCGGTCATCAATCTGCAGCAGCAGGTCGCCTTTTTTAACCTGCACAAAGTCCTGAACCTTCACCTCGGTGATATAGCCATTCACCTGGGGGCTGATAAACGTCGTCTGACCGCGCACGTAGGCGTTGTCGGTAAACTGCGCGTGGCGGGTGAACGGCGGAAGCTGCCACGCATAAAGGATCACCAGTACGCCGACAATACCGATTGCCGCGGCGGTGAAAACGGAAACAATGCGCACATTTTTGCGGGTGTTGGCCTGCTCTTTGGCGGCATCCTGCTGACTCATAAACTCTCCAGAACTATTTCAATTATTTATTGCCGGTGGCGTTCTTAAGCGCCATACGGGCAGTGATGCGCAGGCGCAGCAAGCGCCATAAAATCCAGACCAGCGTGGCGGCAGCGATGCTCGCCGTCAGCAGATAAGTATCGTTGTAAGCCAGAATATTCGCCTCCAGCGAGGTCGCCGTTTGCAGCTGCGTTATCGCCTGCGTCCCCAGCAGCGAACTGTCGCCAATCAGGCTTTGGTACATCTGGGTGTAAATCTGGATACGCTCGTTGACCAGCGGATTGAGCGTGGTGAGCTGGTCCGCCAGCAGGCTGGAGTGGTACTTCTCGCGCCAGGTCTGGAAGGTCCCGAGGATCGCGGAGCCCAGCAGGCCGCCGAGGTTCTGGCTCATGCCAAACATCACCGAGAAGCTGACCAGGTTGCGCGGATCGGCGATCACCCCGCCAATGGCGGCCAGCATGGCGGGTGCCAGGAAGAAGGCGCTGCCGAAGCCCAGCAGAAACTGGCTTAGCATCAGCTGATCCGGCCGGGTCAGGTTGTTGGACTGGCTGTCCAGCAGCGAGGCAACAATCATCAGCGCCAGAGAGGTGATGATGGGCCACGCCAGTTTCGTCGGCTTGATGGTGAGACAGCTGGTGACGATCCCGCAGACTATCCCGGCGAAAATGGACCACGCCAGGTGGGTCATCTGCTCGTTCTGTAATCCCACGTACTGCAGCCAGCCGATGACGCCGGTGTTTTGCTCTGCCAGCACGATACGGATCAGCAACATGATCAGCCCCAGACGGACGATGCTGCCGCTCGACAGCCAGCGGGTGTTCAGCAGCGGGTTGGCGCGGTTATGTTCAAAGACGATGGCAGCCACAATCAGCACCAGCGATAGCGCCAGCGACCAGCCGATCCACGGCGCCTCGAACCACCAGTCAAGACGGCCCAGGGAGAGCACGGCGCAGAGCAGGGCCATTCCCGGGGCCATTAAAAAGAAGGTGATGAAGTCTTTTTTCTCAAAGACCTTGCGCCTGTCGCCCGGCGGCAGTTTTAAGGCTATTACGCAGGCCAGGGAGATTAGCGCCAGCCCCAGTTCAAAGAAATAGAGCCCGCGCCACTCGTCCAGCTGCAGCAGTTCGGTTGAAAACAGGCGGGCCAGAGGGATAGCGAGCGACGACCCGGTAATCCCGATGGTGAGCGCCTTCAGGCGATGCTTTGCAGGCCAGGCCTGGATCTGATAGTAAATCCCCAGCGAGCTGAGCGCGGCGGCCACCATCCCGTGCGCGGCGCGAACCATCAGCGCCGAGCTGAGATCGTTAACGAACAGGTGGAAAAAGGTCACCAGCACGTACAGCACCAGAAAACCTTCCGTGAAGGCGCGCAGACCGTACTGCTGGCGGAACTTGACCAGCAGCAGGTTGATAGAGATGTTGGTCATGACGTAGACCGCGGGCAGCCAGGCGATTTCGGTCGACCAGGCCCCGAAGGTCCCCTGCAGGTTTTGCAGATTGGCGGTCACCACCGCATTTCCCAGCGCTCCCGTCAGGCACACCAGCAGGCCAACGACGCCGTAGGCAATACGTTTTGGCGTAGTGTGCTCGGGTGTGGAAGGCGAACCCAGCAGGGCGGGTTTCTCATGTGGCTGCCACTCGCGAGGAGCATAAGGGTCGCGTTCGGGCAGGCGCATAACGTCGGTTACCTTAGAAAGAGTTGAATAATTAGCGGGCTAGGGATTCTACGTCTGCCGCAAATGATAATTCAAGTGAATATGATTTACGCATGTTAATCAAATGTAGAAGGGAAGTTTAAGGAAAAAGAGCGGCCCGATGTCGGGCCGATAACGTTCAGTGATGTTCGGGCTGTGCCCCGATAAGTGAGGTGCGCTTAACGCGGCTGGCGCAGAGAATCGCGATTAAGGAAATGACCACCGTGACGGCAAGATACCAGGCCACCGGAACCCAGTCGCCGTCATATTTTGCCAGCAGTCCGGTGGCAATCAGCGGCGCGGTACCGCCTGCCAGCGCGGCACCCAGCTGATAACCGAGCGTAATGCCGGTGTAGCGCACGTTTGCACTAAAAATTTCAGAGCACAGCGTGCCGAGTACCGCCGTCACCGGTGCCCACAGCACCCCAAAGGCGATGACCGTCGCGAGCACAATGCCCCAGGTTGTCCCGGTATTGAGCAGCATGAACCACGGCACGATAAACAAACCCAGGATGAAGACGCTGGTGGCATACATGCGCTGGCGGCCAATTTTATCCGAGAGCAGCCCCATGAGCGGGATCATAATGGTCGCCACCAGGGCTCCCAGCGTCACGGCTTCCAGCGCCTGCGATTTCTGATAGCTCAGGGTATTGGTGGCATAGCTCACCACGAACGTTGAGAAAATATAGAACGGCGCGGTTTCCACAACCTTTAAACCGGCGGCAATCAACACTTCGCGCCAGTGATGCTTCAGCGTATCGCGCAGGGGAGTCTTCGCCACCTGACCGGACGCTTTGACTCTCTTAAAATCGGGCGTTTCGTCAATATCTTTGCGGATCCACAGGCCGAGCAACACCAGAACCGAGCTCAGCAGGAACGGAATGCGCCAGCCCCAGGAGAGGAAATCCTCCTCGCTGAAAAGCGTCATCAGCGAAACGATAAAGGTTGCCATCAGCATGCCAATGGTAACGCCCGCCTGCGGAATACTGCCGAAGAAGCCTTTACGTTTTTCGGGCGCGTATTCATAGGCCAGCAACAGCGCGCCGCCCCATTCACCGCCGATGCCCATCCCCTGAATGATACGCATCAGGATCAGCAGAGCGGGCGCCCACAGGCCAATCATCTCATACGTGGGCAGCAGGCCAATCATGACGGTTGCACCTCCCATGAGTGAGAGGGTGAGAACGAGGGTTTTTTTACGTCCGATGCGGTCGCCAATATGGGCGAAAAGGACCCCGCCAATGGGGCGAATGAAAAAGGTTAATGAGAAAGAGAGATACGAGAGAATGAGTCCGATCACCGGATCGACCATCGGGAAAAAGATCTTATTAAAGACCAGCGCGGCCGCCGTGCCGTAGAGAAAATAGTCAAACCATTCAATGGCGCTTCCGGTAAGGCTGGCGATTAACACCTTCTTATTTTTTCGTAATACCGTCGTCGTACTTTCATGTTCTGTCATGACCTGAAACCCCGCCACGTTGATAAAGTTATAGGTGTCACCTGGCGCGCTTCAGGTGCAACCTGCGATGATGAAGTGGTTGTGAAATTGTTAAGCAACTTAGGTTTGAATGTTACATTTAGCAAGCTCACGGGGAATGAAACTGGTCAGATCACGACGAAATAAGCAGCGTTGGGTGCTTTTTAAGCGAGCATGAGCAACAGGATGTTTTGTATGATGGAAAACCAAAAGCATAATAAGCAGGTGCAACCCGATTGTTTTTGGATGTTTCTGGTTATTTCAGAAAAATGACAATTTGGGCGATAAAACAACGTCTGGTTTCAGATCCCGCATCTGCTTTATCCGTCAGAAGCCGCTAACCTGAAGAGACACAAACGAGGAGTTCACCATGGTTCAGCCCCATTTTCCCATCCTGCCGGAAGCCACGCTGGCGGCCATCAATACTCTCGGTGAATGGCTGGCGCAGGACGACCTGCGTGGCAGCCGCGTGCACCCGGACGTCGATGCGGTCATTCTGGCAGGGAACGCGGTGATCCCGACCATTGAGGCGGCCTGTCGAATTGCCGCGCAGCGAGAAATCCCGCTTCTGATTAGCGGCGGTATTGGTCACTCGACCGCGTTTTTATATTCAGCTATCCGCAGTCATCCGCGTTATCACACTTTACAGGTCGAAGGGCGGGCGGAAGCGAGCATTCTTGCCGACATTGCGCGGGAGTTCTGGCAGATCCCCGAGACGCGCCTGTGGATTGAAGATCGCTCCACCAACTGCGGTGAGAACGCGCGTTTTAGCTGGAACATGCTGAAACAGCATCAGCGCGCAACCGGGCGGGTGCTGGTGGTGCAGGATCCGACGATGCAGCGCCGTACGATGGCGACGTTTGCCCGCGTTTGTCAGGATGAACCCGCGTCACCGGAGTGGATAAGCCACCCAGGGATTACGCCGATACTGCATAACGGCAAAGAGGGCGTGGAGTTTAGCGGAGGCAATAGCGGACTGTGGCCCGTTGACCGCTACCTGTCACTGGTTCTGGGGGAGCTGCCGCGTTTGTATGATGACGTTAACGGCTATGGCCCAGCCGGGCGGGATTTTATCGCGCACGTTGATTTTCCTGAGGCGGTGATTGCCGCGTGGAAACAGCTGCATCAGGATCCGGTCCTGAAGGGGGCGCGAAAGATAATCTAAGCACGGAACCATTCCCTCGCCCCATTGGGGAGAGGGTTAGGGTGAGGGGAAAAATCACAGCGCCGCAAACTTATCCAGCGTCCGCACCAGCTGCGTTACAAACCCATATTCGTTGTCATACCATGCTACGGCTTTCACCAGCTGCAGCTCTCCCGCTTCTGACACCTCCGTCTGCGTGGCGTCAAACACCGAACCATAATGCGAGCCAATCACATCGGATGACACAATCTCTTCGTCGGTATACCCGAACGATTTATTGCCCTGCGTCGCCTTTTTCAGCGCGGCGTTGATCTCCTCAACGGTCACTTTTTTGCCCAGAATCGCCACCAGCTCGGTTACCGAACCCGTTTTTACCGGCACGCGCTGCGCGTGGCCCTTCAGTTTGCCGCTGAGCGCAGGGATCACCAGCCCGATGGCCTTTGCGGCACCGGTGGTATGGGGAATGATATTCTCTGCCGCCGCCCGCGAGGCGCGAAGGTCTTTCCCGCGCGGGCCATCCACCAGCGCCTGCGTACCGGTATAGGCGTGAATGGTGGTCATGGTGCCCACTTTTATTTCAAACGCATCGTGCAGGGCCTTCGCCAGCGGGGCGAGGCAGTTGGTGGTGCAGGATGCGACGGAAATAATGGTGTCACTGGCGTCAATGGTGTCGTCATTCACGCTGTAGACGATGGTTTTCATGTCACCCGCAGGCGCGGAGATCAGCACTTTCTTGGCGCCGGCGTCCAGGTGCGCCCGTGATTTCTCTTCAGAGGTATAAAAACCGGTGCACTCCACGACGATATCCACACCTGCGCCTTTCCACGGAATGTGTTTCGCCTCTTTTTCGGCGTACACCGCAATGGTTTTACCGTCAACAATCAGCGCATCCTCGGTGAAATCCACGCTCCACGGGAAGCCACCGTAGTTGGAATCATGCCTGAGGAGGTAGGCCAGCACTTTCGGTGAGGTGAGGTCGTTGATGGCGACGACGGTATTACTGTCCTGGGTTTCAAGAAGGCGACGCAGAACAAGGCGCCCAATGCGTCCAAAGCCGTTAATGCCAATTTTACTCATGGTGTTCTCCTGTAAACGTGTCGATGCGACAGTTTGAACTCATCCAGGCTTAGACCATCACGGGCAGGGCGGCAATTGAAGATGCTTCATGCGGGAGGAAGTATTTGAAAAACCATACAGAAAAGTTAATGAATTTTTAAGGAAAGGGGATTATGTTGGCGCGATAACTGTTTTTAATCGGGAAATCACATGCGAACTAAATATACAAGCCTGCAAATCGGCATCCACTGGCTGGTGTTTCTGTTAATCATCGTCGCCTACTGCGCCATGGAGTTCAAAGGTTTCTTCCCGCGCACCGCGCGTCCAGCGATCAATATGATCCACGTCTCATGCGGTATCAGTATCCTGGTGCTGATGGTGACGCGTCTGCTGGTTCGCCTGAAATTCCGCGCGCCACCGATTCAGCCGAAGCCAAAAGCGATGGTGACGGGGCTGTCCCATCTGGGGCACCTGGTGGTGTATCTGCTGTTTATTGCGCTGCCGCTGATTGGCATTGTGATGATGTACAACCGTGGCAGCGACTGGTTGGCTTTTGGCCTGGTGATGCCGCATGCGGCGGAGTCAAATTTTGACCTGGTTGATGTGCTGAAAGAATGGCACGAGACGCTGGCGAACCTGGGCTATTTTGTGATTGGCCTGCACGCGGTGGCGGCGCTGATGCATCACTATTTCTGGAAAGATAATACCCTCCTGCGCATGATGCCGAAAAAGCGTTCGTAGTCCTCTTGCCCGGCGGCGCTTCGCTTGCACGGGCCTACAAACGGCCCTGAATTGTAGGCCGGGTAAGCGCAGCGCCACCCGGCTTGTTTTTTAACCCAGCAGAGCACGCTCTTCAGCAGTTAACGCCAGCGGCTGCGTTGACCCCGTCTCCGACGACTTCACCGCCGCTTCCAGCACGGCCATGACCGCCAGTGCCTCCACAGGGTGGACAGGGTTGGTGATTTTCCCGAGTAACGCATCACGTACGTTGAGGTAATACTGGCGCTGATCGCCTTTCGGGGTAGGGATCGTCTGCGGTGCACCGTCCGCCCCAAAGAACACCATGCTGTCGCCGTCTTCGCCCCAGGTTTCACTGCCGGGAATCACCCCTGAGAGCAGCTGCGCTTCCTGCTGATCGATTCTGGCTTTCACCACGCTGCCCTTGTCCCCGTGGACGGTAAAGCGCGCCGTACCGCCAGCAACCAGCATGCTGGCGTGCAGAATGACCTTATGCTCCGGGTAGTTTAAGACCACGTGCGCCCAGTCGTTAATTTCTGCACCGTCGCGCAGCGTTGCGATATTTCCCTGAACCGACTGCGGCAGGCCAAAGAGCTGCAGCGTCTGGTCAATCAGGTGAGGACCCAGGTCAAACCACAGACCGCTCCCTGGGACGTTCTGCTCGCGCCAGCGCACGCGCACTTCCGGGCGGAAGCGGTCGATATGCGATTCCAGCTGTTTAACCTTGCCGAGCGTGCCTTGCTCAATAATCTGCTTAATGCCGAGGAAATCACTGTCCCAGCGGCGGTTGTGGAAGACGGAGAGCAGCAGCTGCTTTTCATCCGCCAGCGCAATCAGGTCTCGGGCTTCCTGCATGTCGAGGGTAAAAGGCTTATCCACGACCACGTGTTTACCCGCGTTCAGGGCCAGCGTCGCCAGCGGGGCGTGCGTGGCATTGGGGGAGGCAATTACCACCAGATCGATATCTGGATGCTGAATAGCCTCTTCTGGTGTTGCCACCACCTGTACGTCCGGCAGATCGCGTTTCACCTTCTCTTCATCACGAGAAGAGACCACTGCCAGCTTAATCCCGTCCACAGACTGGATCAGCGGGGCATGGAAGGTTTTACCGACAAATCCATACCCGATCAGCGCAATGTTGATTGTTTGAACGTTACTCATGACCTTCTCCACGTTAATTGGTGCACACCGTAACTTGCAGTGCGCTATGGTCCCCAAGCTCAGGCCAGGGACGATCTAAAAAGAGTTGTTGAATGCTGGATAACCCGGAAACCAGATACGGCTCGCAGCGGTTAATTTTCAGGTGATCGGCGACAATCCAGTGCGCATGGCTTGCGTCGAGCATCGCGCGTTTCACCTCGGCATCCGCTTCTTTACCGGCGCTCAAACCGAGTTCGGCATGAATGGCGCACGCCCCAAGAATGGCGATATCTGCCCGATAACGGGACAGCAAAGACAGCGTGGCGCTGCCGGCAAACAGTCGCTGCTTGTGGTCCCATTTCCCGCCGAGCAGGATCAGCTCAATGTCTTCCCGGTCGCTAAAATGCTGGGCGATATCCAGCGAGGGGGTAATGACGGTAAGCGGCCCCTGAAGAAAGGTGGCGACGGCCATCACCGTGCTTCCGGCATCCAGAAACAGGGTGGAGCCCGGTGGAACCTGCTGTGCAACCAGTTTACCCAGGCGCTGTTTGGTCTCCGGCAGCAGCGTATTGCGGCCCTGACGGTTCATGGCGGAGAGGTTAAGCGCGATGGCTCCGCCGTGGTTCTTCTGCGCAAGGCCCTGGTTTTCCAGGTCGGTCAGATCCCGACGGATGGTATCCGCCGAAACCTGCAGCTTTTCGGCCAGGTCGGTGATGCTGGCCTGGCCTTGCTCGCTGAGGATATCCAGGACGTAGCGTTGACGAGCGGTTTTGTGCATGGGAGTACATTCCTGCAAAATGTCGCAATAGTTTGCATAATACAGCATTTTGACGCAGTGAGAAGGGAAATGTCGTCCTGATGATGTGCAGCGGCGTGATGATTCAGATGGGTGATTATTGATATTTTATTAAGCAGGTATAAGGAAGCCGTTTTGAATGTTAATCACAATGTTATTGTTATGTTTTATTTAACGATTTGGGTTATGTAACCAGTACATCGCCATTGTGTGGGGTTAAATGCTGTTTAATTTCAATTATGCAGCTTTTAATTGCTTCAATTAGTTTTTTAATGGTTTTTAATTTTAAATAAACCCCCTGGATTACTAAAACTGACACTTCTTTGAAAATCTTTGTGTCTGACCCGCTCAGAAATTAACGCAAAAATGTACATAGAAAGAATTAAGAATTTTCCTTAGATAACAGGGGGTTTATATGTTTCATTTGAAAGGATACTTTAAGAGTTTTGTCCAGAAACCCCATATTTTTTCTTGCTTGTAACACCACATTAACATTGTGGCTGTAGTGGGCTATACCACATTTTGTTATGCTGCTAACCAGTTTAAGAAATAAGTAAATTCTTAATTGAAAATAAGACGCAAGCAGATCTCATCTCCAACGGAAATGGGTATGGGGAGTATTACCTAAAATTCAGCACGGTAGCGAAATAAGATATTTGTCTAATTATCTGTACCTCTTTTTGGGTATTTGCTTGAGTATCACTCAGAGTCAGGGAGATAACATGACGATATTACGAAAGCCTATGTTACGCCGATTTACAGCAGCACTGGCATTCATTTCATTAGCCATAAATACGGCGTACGCCAATAGTAATCAGGTGGGAATTGCCCCGGTGGCAACCACAACCTTAAAAGAAAGTATTCTTTTTGCTATCGATCGCGATCCGTCAATTAGTCAGCAGGCAGCGCAATTAGGTATTGGCCAGGCTCAAATAGATGAAGCGCGCAGCGGCTGGATGCCGCAAATATCGTTGAACGGGAGTACAGGGCACAGCCAGACCACCGATTCCAGCGGGTCGCTGAAGAATTCAGCCGCCTGGGGGCTGAGCCTGACGCAGCTGCTGTACGATTTTGGCAAGACCAATAACAGCATCAGCCAGTCTTCCGCCCAGCGCGATAGCTACCGCTATCAGCTGATGGGCACGCTTTCAGATGTGGCGGAAAAAACGGCGCTGAGCTACGTAGAGGTCAAACGCTATTCCGATCTCCTGCAGGCGGCAATAGATAACGTGCAGGCGCTCAAAAACGTCGAGCAGCTGGCAAAGCTGCGGGCAGACGCGGGCGTGAGTTCCACCTCCGATGAGCTCCAGACCCGCACGCGCATTGCCGGCATGCAGGCGACGGTCGCGCAGTATAACGCCGCCTTAAACAGCGCGCGCGCAAGGCTTGCGGTATTAACCGGGATGCAGGCAGAAGCCTTTTCGCCAGTGCCGGCGAACCTCGCGGTGGAGCCAGATTCGCTCAACCGTATTGATTATTCGCTAATACCGGCGGTGATGGCCGCGCAGAACATGGAACGTTCGGCTCAGTATGGCGTGGAAACGGCGAAGTCCCAGCACTGGCCGACGTTAAGCCTGAAAGGGGGGCGCACCCGTTATGAATCGGACAACCGTTCATACTGGGACGACCAGATACAGCTCAATATTGATGCTCCGCTGTATCAGGGGGGCGCGGTTTCCGCTCGCGTTCGGCAGGCGGAAGGCGCGCGGGCCATGGCCTCCTCTCAGGTCGATCAGGCGCGTTTCGATGTTCTGCAAAAAGCCTCCGTCGCGCAGGCTGACTGGACCGGCGCACGGGGAAGAATGGAGGCCGGGAAGCAACAGCTGGAAAATGCGCTGCGCGCCCGCGACGTTTATAAAAATGAATACACCCTAAGCAAGCGGAGCATTAACGATCTGCTCAGCGTTGAACAGGATGTCTGGCAGGCCACATCAGCGAAAATAATCGCTGAGTATGATGGCTGGAGTTCGGCAATTAATTATGCTTCCGCGGTTGATAATTTAATGCCGCTTATAGGAATAGAGAAAAACGCTGCCGCAAAATTACCTGACTTGAGTTAAAAAACACGCGCATTGTTGCGCAAAAATAAGTCTGAAAATAATGGGTGTTTTTTCCCAGGGATAGCTACATCCATCTGGTGGTCATATCCACAGGAATCCGTACACCTGCAAGGAGAAGAAATGAGTAACGTAAAAGTTGTTGATGTCATCATTCGAAAAACGGCGGAGAAAACGAAATTAACCGGCGAAGGAAATCTGTCGGTCTCTATTTCATCGCCGAGCGTGATTGAAATCCAGGGTTCTGCTCAGGATGTGGCGCGTTATGTCCGCCAGGGGAAAGATCTCCTCATTTATATGAAAGATGGCAGCGTTATTCGCTGCAATAACTATTTTGTCGAAGATCCAGAAACGCATAATCAGTCAGAGCTGGTGTTCAACGACCGTCAGGAACTGACACATATTTCTTTTGCCGATGCCGGGGAAGCGTCAGGCGCTGCGGTGACCGAGTTAACCGCGCAGGCCACACCGATTAGCAGCATTCAACCTTTCCTTGAGCAGGAGAGTGTTTTAAGCGACGCGCCGTGGGGCTGGATTGCGGGGGCTGCGTTAGGCGGCGGTGCCATCGGGGCACTGCTGGCAAACGGCGGTGACGGCGATACTAAAACAAAAGTCATTGATAATACGAAAGAAGTCGAAAGCGCGACGCCGACCTTCTTGCTGTCGGATAAAGCGGGTGACAAGCAGGGCGTGCTGAGTGCAAAAGAGGTCACGGATGATAACACCCCAACCTTTAGCGGTACGGGGCAGCCAGGTGCAACCATTCAGATTAAAGACAGCAGCGGCAGCACCATTGCCAGCGCCATGGTCGCGAAGGACGGCACCTGGACGGTAAAACTCCCGACCCAGACCGACGGGGAACATACCTGGTCCGTCGTGCAGATCGACGGCAGCAAAACGACCTCTGCGGGGAGCATTACCGTCACCGTGTCGACGGCTGATGCCACCTTAACGCTCGCCACCACGGCGGGCGATAACGTGATCAACGCCAGCGAACAGTCTGCGGGCTTCACGCTCTCCGGCGCCAGTAAAAACCTGGCGCAGGGAACGGCGCTCACCGTCACGCTGAACGGTAAGACCTATTCCGCAGAGGTGGGGGCAAACGGCGCGTGGAGCGTGAAGGTGCCTGCCGCAGACGCGCAGGCGCTGGGCGACGGTACCTGGACGGTTAACGTTAGCGGTAAAGACGCGGCGGGTAACACCGTCAGCGGAAGCCAGACGATCGGCGTCGATACCGCAGCACCCGCGCTGTCCGTCGACGCAATCGCGCAGGACAACATCATTAACGCCGCTGAACACAATCAGCCGTTAACGCTGACGGGTAAAACCGATGCGGAAGCGGGCCAGATTGTCACGGTCACGCTGAACGGCAAAAACTACACCGCGACCGTGGGCAGCGACGGCACCTGGTCCGTCACGCTTCCCGCCAGTGAAGTACAGGCGATGGCTAACGGCGGGCACACCCTGACGGTCAACGTCAGCGACAAAGCGGGTAACGGTTCTACCACCACCGCCGATTTTACCGTCGATACCGCAGCACCCGTTGTGACGATCAACACCGTCGCGGGTGACGATATTCTGAACACCAGCGAGCAGGGCCAGGCGCAGATCATTTCCGGGCAGGCGAGCGGTGCCGCCGCGGGCGACGTGGTCACCGTGACCCTTGGCGGCCAGACCTTCACCGGCGTGGTGCTGGCGGACGGCAGCTGGAGCGTGGGCGTTCCGGCGTCCGTGCTGGGCGCGCTGGGTGAAGGCAGCCACACGATTTCTGTCTCCGTTACCGATGCGGCAGGCAATACCGGCAGCGCGACGCACGGCGTGACGCTGAGCGGACACCCGCCGGAATTCACGATTGACGCCATCAGCCAGGATAACGTCCTGAATGCCCAGGAGGCCATGCAGCCCCTGAGCCTGAGCGGCACCAGCAACCTGCCGGACGGCACCACCGTCACCGTGACGCTGAACAACGTCAACTATCAGGCCACCGTCGAAAACGGTATCTGGGCGGTCCAGGTGCCGGTTTCCGACGTCCTGAATCTGGCGAACACGCTTTATACCGTCAGCGTCAGCGGTACCGACAGCGCGGGGAATAGCGGTTCTGCCGGGGCGAATGTGCTGGTGGATACCGTCCTTCCGCAGGTCATTATCAATACGTTTGCGGGCGACAACCTGGTCAATAACGCCGAAGCGGGCGTCGATCAAAACCTCAGCGGTCGCGTTACCGGCGCGGCGGCGGGCGATACCGTCTCTGTCACGGTCGGCGGCAAGAGCTACACCGCAACGGTTGGCAGCGACCTGACCTGGAGCGTGAACATCCCGTCAGCGGATCTTCAGGCGTTCGGCGACGGCGATTTAACCTTCAGCGCCTCCGTTACCAACGCGCATGGCAATACCGGCACCGGCGAGCGTGATATCAATATCAACGCGGAACTGCCGGGTCTGCGCGTGAATACCATCTCCGGCGATGACGTAATCAACGCGATCGAACAGCAGCAGGATTTGAGCGTCACCGGCTCCAGCAGCCATCTGGCCGCGGGCACGCAGATTATCGTCACCATCAACAACGTTGAGTACGTCACTGCGGTTAACGCCAGCGGTAACTGGCAGATCGGCGTTCCGGCGGCGGACCTGCAGGCCTGGACGGCGGGCGGCATGACGGTTAGCGTCAGCGCTGAAGATGCCTGGGGCAATACCGTTGCGGCTGAACACCCGATTGAACTCGATCTGAACGCCGTGGCGGTCACCATTGATACCGTCTCCGGCGACGACCTGCTGAATGCGGCAGAAAAAGGCGGTGATTTAACCCTTTCCGGCCAGACGCAGGGCGTGGAAGCGGGGCAGACCGTGGTGGTGAAATTCGCTGACCAGACCTTTACCGCGCAGGTGCAGCAGGATGGCTCCTGGAGCCTGACCGTACCCGCCGGCGCCATGGAAACCCTGATCGACGGGCGCGCGCAGGTGAGCGTCAGCGTCACTAACGTCAGCGGCAACAGTGCCGACGCGTCGCGCGTGGTCACAGTGGATACGCAGCCGCCGGCGATTACGCTCGATAACCTGACCGACGACAACATCATTAATGCGGCTGAAGCGCATCAGGATTTACTGTTAAGCGGCAGCAGCACGGCGGAACCCGGCCAGACGGTCACCGTGACGCTGAACGGCAAAACGTATCAAACCACGGTTCAGACGGACGGGACCTGGCAGCTGAGCGTCCCGGCGGCAGACGTGGGAGCCCTGACGGATGGCATCGTGACCGTGACGGCAACCGTGAGCGACGTGGCGGGCAACGCCAGCAGCGCCGATCGCGTGGGCTTGGTGGATGCGACCGTACCGCAGGTGACCATTAACGACTTTGTCACCGACACCAACACCGTTAACCAGCTCGCCCATTCACAGGCGCAGATCCTGAGCGGCTCCGTCACTGGTGCGGCAGCGGGCGATCGGGTGACCGTCACCATTAACAGCGTCGATTACACCACCGTGGTGGATGCGGCGGGGAACTGGAGCCTTGGCCTGCCGGCGTCCGTCGTGCAGGGGCTGGCGGACGGTACCTGGACCATCGACGTCTCTGTGACCGACCGATCCGGCAATACCGGAAGCAGTTCACTGGATGTGGTGGTGAATACCGTGACGCCTGTTATCGGTATCAACACGCTGGCGGCGGACGACGTGATTAACGCGACCGAAAAGGGCGAAGATCTGCTGCTCTCCGGCACCAGCAACCAGCCGGAAGGCACGACCATTACGGTGACCCTGAACGGCATTCACTACACGGCCACCGCTGATGCGAGCGGTAACTGGAGCGTGACCGTACCGGCCTCGGCCGTAAGCGCGCTGGGAGAAGCCCATTACACCGTGACGGCGAGCGTTACAGATAGCGTAGGCAACAGCGCCTCAAGCTCACACGATGTGCTGGTGGACAGCTCGCTGCCGGTGGTGACGATCGGCACGCTGGCGGGCGACAATATCGTTAACGCAGCGGAAGTGGCGGCAGGGCAAACCCTGACCGGTAAAGTGACGAACGCGGCGCCAGGTGACACTGTCACCATTATTCTTGGCGGCCAGACATACACGGCTACCGTGCAGGACGATCTCACCTGGAGCCTGCCGTTAAGCGAAAGCCAGCTTACCGCGCTCGGCAACGGCGACCTCACCGTATCCGCGAGCGTGACTAACGCGCACGGCAATACCGGCTCTTCTTCTCTCGACTTCAGCATCGACGCCCAGCTTCCGGGACTGCGCATTGATACCGTCGCAGGTGACGACGTCATCAACGTCATCGAACACGCTCAGAACCTGATTGTGTCCGGCACCAGCACCGATCTGGCGGCGGGCAGCACCGTAACCGTGACCATCAACGGCAAAGCCTATTCGGCAACGGTACTGGCGGACGGCACCTGGCATGCGGCGGTACCGGCGGCCGATGTGTCCCAGTGGGCGGACGGTTCGCTCACCATCAGCGCCAGCGCGCAGGATGCCTCCGGCAACCCGGTGACCATCGGCACCGTCGTGGACGTCGATCTCGCGCCTGTCGCCATCACCATCAGCAGCGTGACCGACGATAACGTGCTCAACGCGGCGGAAAAAGGCCAGGATCTGGTGCTTTCCGGCACCACCTCCAACGTTGAAGCGGGTCAGACCGTGACCATCACCTTCGCGGGTAAAACCTACACCACGACGGTGGATGCCAACGGTGACTGGACCTGGACCGTTCCGGCAGCCGATCTGAACGGCCTGAAAGACGGCGACGCCAGCGTGCAGGTAAACGTCAGCAACGTGAACGGCAACGCGGCGTCTTCGGCGCAGGAATTCAGCGTCGATACCACCGCGCCGACGGTGACCATCAACACCATCAGCCATGACAATATGCTGAACGCGGCGGAGGCGGCGCAGGACCTCACCCTGAGCGGAACCTCTACTGCGGAAGCAGGCCAGACGGTCACCGTGACCTTCAACGGCAATCAGTACACCGCGCAGGTGCAGGCGGACGGCAGCTGGACGCTCGACGTTCCGGCGGCGGATATGGCAGGCATCACCGACGGCAGCGCGGCGGTCACGGCGACCGTGTCCGATAAGGCAGGCAACCCGGCCAGCGCGGGCTCCTCGGTGCTGGTCGACACCACCGTACCGCAGATTTCGTTCAACATCGTTGCGGGCGACGACGTCATCAATATTGCCGAGCACGGCCAGGCGCTGATCGTCTCCGGTAAGGTCACGGGCGCGCAGGCGGGCGACGTGATTACTGTGACCCTGAACGGGAAAGACTACACCGCCATGCTGGACGCGTCCGGCAGCTGGAGCGTGGGCGTTCCGGCGACGGACGTGGGCGCGCTGGTTAACGGCGAGCAGACGATCTCTGCGACCCTCACCGATAAAGCCGGTAACAGCACCACCACGACGCACGAGTTTGACGTATCCCTGACCGCGCCGGTGGTTGCCATCAATACCCTGGCGGTTGACGACGTGATCAACGCGACCGAGAAAGGCCAGGATCTGTTGGTGTCCGGCACCAGCAACCAGCCGGAAGGAACCACCATTACGGTGACCCTGAACGGGATCGGCTATACGGCCACCACCGACGCCAGCGGCAGCTGGAGCATCACCGTTCCGGCGGCAAACGTCTCTGCGTTGGGCGAAGCAAGCTACGTCGTGACGGCGAGCGTAACCGACGCCGCAGGCAATAGTGCGAGCACCGGCCACAGCGTGCTGGTCGACAGCGCGCTGCCGACCGTCACCATCAACCCTGTCGCAACGGACGATGTGATCAACGCAGCGGAAGTGGCCGCCGGGCAGACCCTGAGCGGCAAAGTGAGCGGCGCGGTGAGCGGTGACACTGTCACCATTTCGATCGGCGGCAATACCTATACCGCGACGGTTCAGGACGATCTGAGCTGGTCGGTCAACGTGCCGTCCACGGTCTTAACCGCCATCGGTAACGGCGATCTGACGGTATCAGCCAGCGTCACCAACGGCCACGGCAACACCGGCTCCGGCGAGCGCGACATCACCATTGATGCCAACCTGCCGGGCCTGCGCGTCGATACCGTGGCGGGCGACGATGTGATCAACAGCATTGAGCACGCTCAGAACCTGATTATTACCGGCTCCAGCGAAGGCCTGGCAACGGGCGCGGCGTTGACGGTGACCGTCAACGGTAAAACCTACGCCGCAACCGTTCTGGCGGACGGAACCTGGACGGCGGCCATTCCGGCAGCAGACGTCAGCGCGCTGAACGCGGGCACGGTCACCGTGACCGTGGAAGGCCAGAGCGCGGCGGGCAATCCGGTTTCCATCAGCCATGACGTGAAGGTGGATCTGGCGGCAGTTGCCATCAGCATTGACCCGATTGCGTCGGACGACGTGATCAACGCGGCGGAGAAAGGCGCGGATCTGGTGCTGTCCGGCTCGACGACCAACGTGGAAGAAAACCAGACCGTTACCATCACCTTCGGCGGCAAGTCGTACACCGCGACGGTGGATGCCAGCGGCAACTGGACGGCGACCGTACCGTCCGCTGATTTGGGCAGCCTGAAGGACGGCGATGCCAGCGTGCAGGTGAGCGTCACCAACGTGAACGGCAACAGCGCGTCGGCAGGCCGCGAGTACAGCGTGGACGCCACCGCGCCGACGGTGTCTATTGAAATTGTCAGCGACAACAACATCATCAATGCGGCCGAAGCGCAGCAGGATCTGGTCGTTAACGGCGTGACCAACGCCGAAGCGGGCCAGACCGTCACCGTGACGCTGAACGGCGTGGACTACACCACCACCGTGCAGGCAAACGGCAGCTGGAGCGTGACCGTGCCGTCCGCTGATCTGAGCGGTATTACCGACGGCAACTACACCATCAGCGCCGCCGTGTCTGATAAGGCGGGCAACCCGGCCTCTGCGGATCGCGACGTGCTGGTCGATACCACCGTCCCGCAGCTGACCATCCACACCGTTTCCGACGACGACGTGATCAACAGCGCCGAGCATGCGCAGGCATTGATTGTCACGGGCTCCGTGACCGGCGCGGCGGCGGGCGACGTGGTTACCGTCACCCTCAACGGAAAATCGTACACCGCCACCCTGGATGCCTCAGGCAACTGGAGCGTGGGCGTGCCTGCGGCGGACGTCACCGCGCTGGCCGCCGGGGATTACACCATTACCGCAGCGCTGACCGATAAAGCGGGCAACAGCAACAGCGCCACGCACGGCGTGGAGGTGAACCTGACCGCGCCGGTGCTGACCATTGACACCGTATCCGGTGACGACGTGATCAACAACGCCGAGAAAACCCAGGATCTGACGATCTCCGGTACGGCTTCCGGCCTGGCGACAGGCGCGGTGGTCACCGTGATGCTGAACGGCAAAGCGTACAGCGCGACGGTCGATAGCAACGGGAAATGGACGACTACCGTTCCGGCGGATCGGGTGAGCCAGTTGGGCGAAGCGTTGTATACCGTTACCGCATCGGCAACGGACAGCGTCGGCAACAATACCAGCGCGTCGCACACCGTGAACGTGGAATCCGTTCTGCCGGGCGTGATTATCAACACCATTGCAGGTGACGACGTCATTAACGCGGCGGAGCTGGCAGCCGGCCAGACCATCAGCGGTAAGGTGGTGAATGCCGAAGCGGGCAACACCGTGACCGTGACCATTGGCGGTAACAGCTACACCGCAACGGTGCAGGGCGATCTCACCTGGTCCGTTAACGTGCCGGAATCCGTGCTGACCGCGCTGGGCAACGGCGATTTGACCGTGTCGGCCAGCGTCACGAACGGCGTGGGCAATAGCGGAACGGGCGAGCGCGAAATCGTGATAGACGCTAAC
Source organism: Enterobacter sp. KB-221C9 (assembly GCF_041320715.1). NCBI lineage: Bacteria > Pseudomonadati > Pseudomonadota > Gammaproteobacteria > Enterobacterales > Enterobacteriaceae > Enterobacter > Enterobacter sp. KB-221C9. Next base: position 62,792 of record NZ_JBGIWG010000010.1, on the reverse strand, counting down.
CTGCCGGGCCTGCGCGTGGATACCGTGGCGGGTGACGACGTGATCAACAGCATCGAACATACTCAAAACCTGATTATCACCGGCACCAGCGACGGGCTGGCGGCGGGCGCGGCGCTGACCGTGACCGTCAACGGCAAAACCTATCCGGCGACCGTGCTGGCGGACGGCACCTGGAGCGCGGCGATCCCGGCTGCGGACGTGGGTGCGCTGGCCGCAGGCACGGTTTCCGTGACCGTTGCGGGCCAGAGCAGCGCCGGTAACCCGGTCTCCATCAGCCACGATGTGACGGTGGATCTGGCGAGCGTTGCCATCAGCATTGACGCCATCGCCACCGATGACGTGATTAACGCGGCCGAGAAGGGCGCGGATCTGGTGCTCTCCGGCACTACCTCGAACGTTGAGGAAAACCAGACCGTCACCATCACTTTCGGCGGCAAGAGCTATACCGCGACGGTGGACGCCGACGGTAAATGGACCTCCACGGTGCCAGCGGCCGATCTGGCGGGTCTGAAAGACGGCGACGCCAGCGTGCAGGTGAGCGTCACCAACGTGAACGGCAACAGCGCCTCGGCGGGCCGCGAGTACAGCGTGGATGCAACCGCGCCGTCCGTGACCATCAACACCCTGGCGAACGACGACATTCTGAATGCCGCCGAAGTTCAGGCCGATCTGACCGTATCCGGCACCAGCACCGCCGAAGCGGGCCAGACGGTCACCGTATCGCTGAACGGCAAAGACTACACCACAACCGTCAGCGCGGACGGCAGCTGGACGCTGAACGTCCCGGCGGCGGATCTGGCTGGATTAACCGACGGCAGCGTGACCGTCACCGCATCGGTCAGCGATAAAGCGGGTAACCCGGCGTCCGTGGATCACAACCTGGCGGTAGATATCACCGCGCCTGCGGTAACCATCAATACCGTGGCGGGCGACGACGTCATTAACATCGCAGAACTCGGCCAGGCGCAAATCATCAGCGGCACCGCCACCGGCGCGGCAGCGGGCGATAAGGTCACCGTCACGATTGGCGGCCAGACTTACACCACCGTGCTGGACGCGGCGGGGAACTGGAGCGTGGGCGTCCCGGCGAACGTGATTTCCGGCCTCAGCGACGGCACCGTGATCGTCACTGCGTCAGTCACCGACGCGGCGGGCAACACCGGCACCGGCACGCATAACGTGACCGTCGATACCGGTCTGCCATCGGTGGCCTTCAACGCCATCAGCGATGACAACGTCCTGAACGCGGTGGAGAAAGGTCAGGATCTGAGCGTCAGCGGCACCAGCGCTAACCTCGCGGAAGGCACCGTGGTGACCGTGACCCTCAACGGCAAAAACTACACGGCCACGACGGCGGCAGACGGCACCTGGAGCCTGACGGTTCCGGCAGCGGATCTGGCCGGTCTCGGCCAGGCCAATTACACCCTGAACGCGACCGCCACCAACGGCGTGGGCAACAGCGTGAGCAACACCGCGAACCTGCTGGTGGACACCGCGCTGCCGACCGTCACCATCAACACCGTGGCGGGCGACAACGTCATCAACGCGGCGGAAGTGGCGGCAGGCCAGACCCTGAGCGGTACCGTGGCGAATGCCGAAGCGGGCAATACCGTCACCGTCACCATTGGCGGCAACAGCTACACCGCAACGGTGCAGAACGATCTGACCTGGTCCGTCAACGTACCGTCTGACGTGCTGACCGCGCTGGGCAACGGCAGCCTCAGCGTGACGGCGACCGTCACCAACGGCCACGGCAATACCGGCACCGGCGAGCGCGAAATCGCTATCGACGCTAACCTGCCGGGACTGCGCGTGGATACCGTGGCGGGCGACGATGTGATCAACAGCATCGAACATACTCAAAACCTGATCGTCACCGGCTCCAGCGACGGGCTGGCACCGGGCACGGCGCTGACCGTCACCGTCAACGGTAAAGACTATGCGGCGACGGTGCTGGCGGACGGCACCTGGAGCGCGGCGATCCCGTCCACCGACGTGAGCGCATGGCCGGAAGGCACCGTCAAAATCAGCGTGACCGGCGACAGCTCTGCGGGCAACCCGATTACCATCAGCCACGACGTGACGGTGGATCTGGCGACCGTTGCCATCAGCATCAATTCCATCGCCACAGACGACGTGATTAACGCGGCGGAGAAGGGCGCGGATCTGGTGCTGTCCGGTGCGACCACCAACGTGGAAGCCGGGCAGACCGTGACCATCAGCCTGAACGGCAAGATCTATAGCGCGACAGTGGACGACAGCGGTAACTGGACCTACACCGTACCGTCTGCGGACCTGGTACACCTCAAGGACGGTGACGCCAGCGTGCAGGTGAGCGTCACCAACGTGAACGGCAACAGCGCCTCTGCGGGCCGCGAGTACAGCGTGGATGCGACCGCGCCGTCCGTGACCATCAACACCCTGGCATCCGACGATATTCTGAATGCCGCAGAAGTTCAGTCCGATCTGACCGTGTCCGGCACCACCACCGCCGAAGCGGGCCAGACCGTGACCGTGACGCTGAACGGCAAAGACTACACCACAACCGCAGGCGCGGACGGCAGCTGGACGCTGAACGTTCCGGCGGCGGATCTGGCGGCGCTCGGCGACGGTAGCGTGACCGTGACGGCGAGCGTCAGCGACAAGGCGGGCAACCCGGCGTCGGCCGATCGCAACCTGACGGTGGACGTGACTGTTCCTGCGGTGACCATCAACACCATTGCAGGCGATGATGTCATTAACCTCGCAGAACACAGCCAGGCGCACATCATCAGCGGCACCGCCACCGGCGCGGCCGCGGGCGATAAGGTGACCGTGACCATCGGCGGCCAGACCTGGACCACCGTGCTGGACGCGGCGGGTAACTGGAGCGTGGGCGTCCCGGCGAACGTGATTTCCGGCCTCAGCGACGGTACCGTAACCGTCACTGCGTCAGTGACCGACGCGGCGGGCAATACCGGCACCGGCACGCATGACGTGACCGTCGATACCGGCCTGCCGTCCGTGGCGTTCAACGCCATCAGCGGCGATAACGTGCTGAACGCGGTGGAGAAAGGTCAGGATCTGAGCGTCAGCGGCACCAGCGCCAACCTATCGGAAGGCACCGTGGTTACCGTGACCCTCAACGGTAAAAACTACACGGCCACGACGGCGGCGGACGGCACCTGGAGCCTGACGGTTCCGTCAGCGGATCTGGCGGGCCTGGGCGAAGCTAACTACACCCTGAGCGCCGCCGCGACCAACGGCGTGGGCAACACGGTGAATAACATCGCGAACCTGCTGGTGGATACCGCGCTGCCGACCGTCACCATCAACACCGTGGCGGGCGACAACGTCATCAACGCGGCGGAAGTGGCCGCAGGCCAGACCATCAGCGGCAAAGTGGCGAACGCGGAAGCGGGCAATACCGTCACCGTCACCATTGGCGGCAACAGCTACACCGCAACGGTGCAGAACGATCTGACCTGGTCCGTGAGCGTGCCGGAATCCGTCCTGACCGCGCTGGGCAACGGCGATTTGACCGTGTCGGCGACCGTCACCAACGGCCACGGCAACACCGGCGCGGGCGAGCGCGAAATCGTTATAGACGCCAGCCTGCCGGGTCTGCGTATTGATACCGTGGCGGGCGACGATGTGATCAACAGCATCGAACATACTCAAAACCTGATCGTCACCGGCTCCAGCGACGGGCTGGCGGCTGGCACCACGCTCACCGTGACCGTCAATGGCAAAACCTATGCGGCCTCAGTGCTGGCAGACGGCACCTGGAGCGCGGCGATCCCGGCGGCAGACGTCGGGGCCCTGGCTGCGGGCACGGTCACCGTGACCGTTGCAGGCCAGAGCGCGGCGGGCAACCCGGTGACCATCAGCCACGATGTCACCGTCGATCTGTCTGCCGTTGCCGTCAGCATTGATGCGATTGCCACCGACGACGTGATTAACGCGGCGGAGAAAGGCGCGGATCTGGTGCTGTCCGGCAGCACCTCGAACGTGGAGGAAAACCAGACCGTTACCATCACCTTCGGCGGCAAGACTTACGCCGCGAAGGTGGACGCTGACGGTAACTGGACGGCCACCGTGCCTTCCGCCGATCTCGCGGGCCTGAAGGACGGCGATGCCAGCGTGCAGGTGAGCGTCACCAACGCGCACGGCAACAGCGCCTCTGCGGGCCGCGAGTACAGCGTGGATGCGACCGCGCCAACCGTGAGCATTGATACGGTCGCTGGCGATAACGTGATTAACGGCAGCGAAGCGGCTGCGGGCGTGGCCATTTCCGGCACCACCACGGCGGAAGTCGGTCAGACGGTCACCGTGACGCTGGGCGGTAAGAGCTATACCGCGCAGGTGCAGCAGGGCGGCATCTGGAGCGTGAACGTGCCGGGCACCGACCTGTCCACTCTGGCGGATAACGGCTACACCGTGCAGGTCAGCGTGAGCGACGCCGCGGGTAACCCGGGCAGCGCGGGCAAAGCGATTACGCTTGATACCACGCCGCCGACCGTCAGCTTTAACGTCGTGGCGGGCGATAACGTCATTAACAGCGTGGAGCACGGGCAGGCGCAGATTGTCAGCGGCACGGCAACCGGCGCGAGCGTCGGCGATAAGCTGGTCATCACCATCGGTTCGAACCAGTACACCACCACCGTTGACGCCAGCGGTAACTGGAGCGTGGGCGTTCCGGCCAGCGTGATTTCCGCGCTGAACGACGGCACCGTGACCCTCAGCGCGACGATTACCGACAGCGCGGGCAACAGCAGCACCCAGACCCACGATGTGGTGGTGAACACCGCCTCCGTGGCGCTGACGGTTAACACCATTAGCGGTGACGACGTCATCAACGCGGCGGAAGCCGGTTCGTCCCTGGTGATTAACGGCTCCAGCGCCCAGTTCGCCAGCGGGACTCAGGTTACCGTAACGCTGAACGGCAAGACCTATACGGCCACCATCCAGAGCGACGGCAGCTGGACGACCACCGTACCGGCCACAGACGTGGGCGCCCTGGCCGACGGCGCGAGCTATCAGGTGTCCGTGTCGGCGCAGGACAGCGCGGGCAACAGCGCGTCGGCAACGCACGGCATCAGCGTGGATACCACCGCGCCGGTGGTGAGCATTGCAACGCTGTCGGTTGACGACATGCTGAACGCGCTTGAAGCCCAGCAGCCGCTGACCGTGCACGGATCTTCCAGCGCGGAAGCGGGTCAGACCGTGACCGTGACGCTGGGCGGCAAATCCTACACCGCCACCGTCGCGAACGACGGGACGTGGACGCTGGATGTTCCGGCAGCCGATCTGGCTGCGCTGAGCCAGGGTGCGCTGACGGTGACCGCCTCGGTGAACGACAAAGCGGGTAATAACGGCCAGACCACGCACACCTTAACGGTCGATACCGTTGCGCCAGCCGTGACCATCAGCACCGTGGCCGATGACGATATCGTCAACAACGCGGAGCAGCTGGCGGGCCAGACCATCAGCGGCACCACTACGGCGGAACAGGGCCAGACGGTGACCGTCTCCTTCAACGGGCACAGCTATCAGGCGACCGTCGGGGCGGATGGATCGTGGTCGGTCTTCGTGCCGGGCCGGGATTTCCTTGGCCTGAGCGACGGGGATTACACCATCACCGCTTCGGTGAACGACAGGGCGGGCAACCCGGGCAGCGCAACGCACGACGTGACGCTGAACGGCGATGTTCCAACCATCACCATTAACACCTTTGCGCAGGACGATATCGTCAACGCCGCCGAGCACGGCACGCCGCTGACTGTCAGCGGCACCACCGACGCCCCGGCGGGCCAGACGGTGACCATTACGCTGAACGGTAAAACCTACACGGCGACCGTTCAGAATGACGGCACCTGGAGCTACACGGTGGGCAGCGCAGACGTGGCCGCGCTGGCGGACGGCGGTTCGTACGTGATTAACGCGCAGGTCAGCAACACCATCGGCAACAGCGGCAGCGATAACCACAGCGTCACCGTGGATCTCACCGCGCCGTCGATGGGGATTAGCATTGATTCGCTGCAAAATGACACCGGCCTGAGCGCGAGTGATTTCATCACCAACGACGCTCAGGTTGTGGTCAACGGCTCGCTGACTGCGCAGCTCGGCAATAACGAGAAGGCGCAGATCAGCCTTGACGGCGGTACCACCTGGATTGACCTGACCGTGACCGGCACCACATGGCGCTACACCGATGGCCGCACCCTGACGGACGGTACGTATCAGTACCAGGTGCGCGTGATCGATAACGCGGGCAACGTGGGGGCGACGGACAGCCAGGACGTGGTGATTGACCTGACCATGCCTGTGGCAACGACGATTACGGTCGATTCCATCACCCAGGATACCGGCCTGTCCGGCAGCGACTTTATCACCAGCGATAACCAGATCAGCCTGAAAGGGACGCTCGGCGCGGCGCTGGGCAGCGGCGACCACGCGCAGATCAGCCTCGACGGCGGCGTCACCTGGATCGACGTCAGCATCAGCGGCCTGAGCTGGACGTACGTTGATGGCCGCACGCTGGCCGACGGCGATTACAACTACCAGCTGCGCGTGATTGACGACGCGGGCAATATCAGCGCCACCGCCAGCCAGGTGGTGACCATTGATACGGTTGCACCGGACGCGAGCAAAACCATCGCCATCGACAGCATCAGCGACGATACCGGCCTGAGCAGCAGCGACTTTATCACCAACGATACGTCCCTGACGCTGCACGGCTCCCTCGGCGCGACGCTGGCCGACGGCGAGTATGCCCAGATCAGCATCGACGGCGGCGTCACCTGGCAGAACGTGATTGTCACCGGCAACAGCTGGTACTACGTGGACGGCCGCACGCTGGGTAACCAGACCTATGACTACTACGTTCGCGTGGTGGATGCCGCCGGTAACGTGGGCGCCAGCGCCCATCAGCAGGTGACAGTCGATACGGTCGCCCCGGACGCGGCGATTACGGTGACCGTGGATAACATCACCGTGGATACCGGCTTTGATAATAACGACTTCCTGACCAGTTCGACCTCGTACACGCTGCACGGCACGCTCGGCGCAGAACTCGGCGCGGGTGAATTCGTGCAGGTGAGCATGGACGGCGGCAGCACCTGGGTATACGCCACCGTCAGCGGTACGCAGTGGAGCTACAGCGACACCCGTACCCTGACCGACGGCAGCCATAACTACCAGGTGCGGGTCGTTGACCAGGCGGGGAACGTCGGGGCCACGACCTCGCAGGCGGTGACGGTGGATACCCACGCGCCGCAGTACGGCGTCACCATCGACAGCATCAGCGAAGATACCGGCCAGTCCGGCAGTGATTTCATCACCATGGACACCACGCTGACCATCAACGGTTCGCTGGGCAGCGCGCTGGCAAGCGACGAGCGCGTACAGATAAGCCTGGACGGCGGAAATACCTGGCTCGATACCACGGTCACCAACCAGCGCTGGAGCTACACCGATACCCGCGATCTGCCTGACGGGGATTACACCTACCAGGTGCGGATTATCGACCAGGCAGGTAACGTCGGCTCCACCGCTTCTCAGGTGGTGACGGTGGACACTACGCCGCCAACCACGGTGGGCACGGTAGTGAGCTATACCGACGGCGAAGGCGAGCGTCAGGGGACCTTTGGCAGTGCGGTGGCAACGGACGATAACTCGCCGCTGATCAACGGTACGCTTAACCGCGCCCCGGACGACGGTGAAATTGTGCAGCTCTATCGTGACGGGGTCCTGCTCGGCCAGGTGACCATGAACGGCAGCGCAAGCTGGTCCTTCCAGGACAACGGCCTCAGCGACGGCAATCACACCTACATTGTGCGCGTCACCGATAAGGCCGGTAACTACACGGAGTCGGACGGCTTTGTGCTGAACGTTGATACCAGCATCCCGACCACCACGGCGGCGATTACCGCGCAGACCACGTCGGACACCACGCCGATCGTCAGCGGGACCGTCTCCGCCGATCTGGTGAACGGTGAATACCTGGTGGTAACGGTGAACGGGAAAACCTATACCTCCCAGACGGGCGGTGCGGTGGTGGTCGATCCGGATCACAACACCTGGTATCTGCAGATCCCGGACGGCGATGCGCTGAGCGTGTCGAGCTACAGCGTGACGGCGCAGGTGAAGAGCAGCGCGGGTAACGGCAATACCACCGGTACGGCGACCGGCAGCCTGGTGATTGACACCACCTCGGTGAATACCGACTGGGCGACTACGGCGGGGAACAGCAACAACTCCACCATGACCCTCGGCATGAACAGCAGCGGTCTGTGGAATATCATTGCTAACGGCCAGTCTTACTCCAGCAGCGATAGCTCGACCTATGCCGGAAATACGCTGACCAACACCCGCAGCTACTACGTGGTGAGCCAGACCGCCGCCGACTTTGACCGTAACGGCACGCAGGATATCTTCGCGACGGAAACCACCTACTCGGGCTCTACGCAGGTGATGTGGACCTATGATGGCAGCACCTATAACGCCAGCCAGCTGGCGATGGGGACCACCATCTGGTACGGCGGCGTGATTGCGTACGATAAAACCGGCGATGGCTATCTGGATCTGGCGTACGGCGATGCCGGCATGGACTCACTGACCTACCTGGTGAACAACAACGGCGTTCTGTCGCCGGACGGCACCGGTGGCGAAGGCGGTTTCTACGGTCAGTTCGATTCCGGACGCGAAATCTCCGGCGTCGACCTGAACAACGACGGCACGGTAGATATTGTCCAGCACACCAACCGCAGCGGGGCGTACTCGTTAACCGTGATCAACAACAACGGTAACGGCACGCTCTCTATCGGTCAGAACCTGACCAACGTGTTTGTGGCAAACGCCTCGAATACCACCACGGCGGCGTCCATGACGTGGGCGGACTTCAACGGCGATGGCTACATGGATCTGTACCTGGGCAGCAGCTACAACAACAACGGCGGGGTGATTTACTACAACGACGGTACCGGGAAGCTCTCTGCCACCAAGAGCGCGGTGGAAGCCTCTAACGCCACGGCGGGCTATCTGTCAGTGGCGGTGGACTGGAACGGCGACGGGCAGATGGACATCATCAAGCTCAGCACCTACGGCGGTTCGCAGACGGCGACCCTGTTCACCAACAACGGTTACGGCTCCACCTGGACCTCAAGCCAGCTGGCTTCGGGCCTGGCGAACGTCACCGGCGTGGCGGCAGTGGACTACAACTGGGACGGCGCGCAGGATCTGCTGGTCTCTCAGCAGAACGGCAAGGTGGTGCTGGTGCAAAACAGCAAAACCATTGCTGACGGCACCGCGATGCACCTGCACATTGTCGACAGCGAGGGCATCAACGCCTACTACGGCAACACGGTCAATCTGTACAACGCCGCGGGCGTGCTGGTGGCCTCGCAGATCATCAACGCCCAGTCCGGTATCGGTTCGAACGATACCTCTGCGCTGGTGAGCTTCTACGGACTGGATCCGAATGAAACCTATTCGGCCGAGATCCTGAAAATCACCAACGGCGTGTCGGATAACGTCACCTGGAGCGGTCTGGAAGCGGGCAACGGCAAAGAGGGCTATGTCCTCACCGCCGAAGCAGCCACCGGCGGCCACAGCGGGACGATCACCGGGACCGGGTATAACGACACCTTTATCGCTGAGGATGGCACCTATACCTACAACGGTTCCGGCGGCTGGAATACCCATTCCGACTACGACACCTGGAGCAACACCGGTGGGATGGACGTGGTGGATTACCGCAATGCGACCTCCGGCGTGACCGTTGACCTGCGCCTCTCTACCGCGCAGAACACCGGGTTCGGTACGTCACGACTGCTCAACATTGAGGGGATCAACGGCTCGGACTTCGACGACGTCATTACCGGCAACAGCGGTGATAACCAGTTCGAAGGCCGCGGCGGGAACGACACCTTCAACATCGGCAGCGGCGGTCACGATACGTTGCTCTACAAGCTGATCAACGCGTCTGACGCAACGGGCGGTAACGGTCACGACGTGGTGAACGGCTTTACGGTCGGCACCTGGGAAGGGACCGCGGACACGGATCGTATTGACCTGCGCGATCTGCTCTCCGACAGCGGCTATACCGGCACGGGCTCGGCGAGCTACGTGAACGGCGTGGCCACGCTGGACAGCAGCGCGGGCAATATCAGCGATTACATCCGCGTGGTGCAGAACGGCAGCAATACCGAGATCCAGGTTGATCTGGACGGTACGGGCGGTCAGTTCTCGCCAACCACTCTGGTAACGCTGAACGGCGTGCAGACGGATCTGGCGACGCTGCTGGCGAACCATCAGCTGTTAATTGCGTAGAACAACGCCGCGGGGAGCAATCCTCGCGGCCTTTTGCGTTTCTTTACACGAATAGTCATAACCCTATATTTCACAAGATTATTTTGCGGGCTCGTTTAGAAAGCGTTCGATTTTTAATCATCCCGTAAAGGTATCATTTCAGTGCGAAATTATCGCCCTGGACAGGACGTAGCAATATGAAGACACATCCACAGTACGAACCCTGGCTGCAGGGCATGCTCATTATCGCAAAACACTATCGCCTGGATTTCTCGGCGGAGCATGTTCGGGTCACGATTAACCATGAAAGCCAGTCTCCGCGCCAGCTGGTGCTGGAGGAGATGGCGCGTCAGCTTGGGCTGGGGATGCGTATGGTGGCGGCTGAAGCGGTATCCCTCGATCCGTGGCGCCTGCCGCTGCTGGCGGAATTCACCGGCGGACAAATCGCGGTCATTAACCGCATGGACAGCGAAGGCAACGTCAGCCTGCAGTTTAGCGGCGACGCGGGGCTTGAGACGACGCTGACGCGTGACGAACTCGGGGCGCGGTTAAAGGGGCTGATGGTGTTGCGCCCGCTCGAATCCACGCCGGACGCGCGCGTGGACGATTACATCAAACCCTATGAGAAAAACTGGTTCTGGCAGCTGGCGCTGAAAGACTGGCGACGCTATAGCGACATAATGCTGGTGGCGCTGGTGGCCAACGTGCTGGCGCTTTCCGGCATGGTCTTCTCCATGCAGGTCTATGACAGGGTGGTACCGTCGCAGTCGGAAGCCACGCTGTGGGTGCTGTTTGGCGGCGTGATGATTGCCATCGTGTTCGAATTCATCATGCGCATGCTGCGCGTGCATATTTCTGACGTGGTGGGGAAACGCGCCGACCTGCGCATCTCCGAACGCGTTTTTGCCCACGCGCTGCGGATTAAAAACGGCGCACGCTCCAAATCAACCGGATCGTTTATCGCGCAGATCCGCGAGCTGGAGTCGGTGCGGGAGCTGATCACCTCGACTACCATTGCGGCCATCTCCGATCTGCCGTTCTTCCTGCTGTTCGTCTTTATTCTCTGGATGATTGGCGGCCCGCTGGTGCTGGTGGTCCTGCTCGCCGTGCCGCTGCTGCTCATCCCCGGCCTGCTGGTACAGCGCCCGCTGGGGAAACTCTCCAGCGAAGGGATGCGTGAATCCGCCATTCGTAACGCCACGCTGGTGGAAGCGGTGCAGGGCATTGAAGACATCAAGCTGATGCGCGCCGAACAGCGTTTCCAGAACCAGTGGAATAACACCAACGACGTCGCCGCCAGCGTCGGCATGAAGCAGCGCTGGCTGACGGGCCTGCTGCTCACCTGGACGCAGGAGGTGCAGTCCATCGTCTATGCGGTGGTGCTGCTGGTGGGCTGCTACCTGGTTATCAGCGGCGACATGACCACCGGTGCGCTGGTAGGGACCTCAATTCTGGCATCGCGCACTATCGCGCCGCTGTCGCAGATCTCAGGTGTGCTGTCGCGCTGGCAGTCGGCAAAAGTGGCCCGCAAGGGGCTGGACGACCTCATGCAGCGCCCGATTGACGATCCGCAGCACGGCAAGAAGGTGCACAAAGCCCACCTGCGCGGCGACTATAGCCTTGAGGACGTCGGGTTTTATTACGACGAGGAAGAGAAACTCACCGTGCTCAACATCAGCAGGCTGCAGATCCGCGCCGGAGAGCGCGTGGCGGTGCTCGGGCGTAATGGCTCCGGTAAAAGCACGCTGTTACAGCTTCTGGCGGGCATGCAGGAGCCGCAGCAGGGCAGCATCCTGCTCGACGATATTGCCCTCAATCATCTGGACCCGGCCGACGTGCGCCGCGACATGCAGCTGCTCGGCCAGCAGGCCAGGCTGTTCTTTGGCTCCGTGCGGGACAACATCCTGATGGGGAACCCGTTAGCCACGGACGACGAGATTCATCAGGCGCTGGTCAACAGCGGCGCGCTGGAGTTTGTGCGCAAGCAGAAAATGGGGCTGAACTACATCATCAACGAAGGCGGGGCTGGCCTTTCCGGCGGACAGCGTCAGGCGCTGCTGCTGGCGCGTGCGCTGATCACTTCCCCGAATATCCTGCTGCTGGACGAGCCTACCGCCTGGCTGGACGAAATGAGCGAGAAGCAGTTTATTCAGCATCTCCACAAATGGCTGGGTAAACGCCGGACGCTGGTCGTGGCGACGCATCGTCTGCCGATTCTTGATTTGGTTGACCGCATCATCGTGCTGGAGAACGGCAAGGTGGTGATGGACGGCCCGCGCGATGCGATCCTGCATCAGCACGGTATGGCGCCGCAGAAAGCCGCACAGCGCACCGTGACCATGAAGCCGGCGGCGGTTGCCGAGGAGGGCGCGGCATGAATGATTTGTCTCGTTTCAATAGCCGACTGAAGGAGCCACGCCTGCCGCGCTCGTCACTGGTGGCATGGTCGCTGTTTGCCCTGCTGGCGGTGTTTATCGCCTGGGCAAGCCTGTTCCATCTTGATGAAGTGACGACCGGCAGCGGCAAGGTCATACCGTCTTCTCATGAGCAGGTCATTCAGTCTCTGGAAGGCGGCATTATCCACAGCCTGATGGTGCGCGAAGGTGACATTGTGGAACGCGGCCAGCAGCTCGCGCAGCTAGACCGGACAAAAACCGAGTCGAGCGTGCTGGAGAGCGAGTCTCGTCTGAATGCGGCGCTGGCAACGGCTGCTCGCCTGAAGGCCGAGGTCAACGATACGGAACTTGTGTTCCCGGAAGAGCTGGATGACGACGTTGAGCTGGTTAAACAGGAAACGGCGCTCTACCAGTCCCGTCGTGAAAGCCTCGAAAAAGGGCTGGCCGGACTGCGTCAGGGTGCCGAGCTGGTGCAGCGCGAGCTGTCGTTAACCCGTCCACTGGTGACCCAGGGGGCAGCCAGCAAGGTGGAGGTGTTACGTCTTGAGCGTCAAAAAAATGAGCTTGAGAATAAAATCACCGAGATGAAAAACCAGTATTACGTTCGCGCCCGTGAAGAGCTGGCGAAAGCCAATGCCGAGATTGAAGCCCAGCGTTCGGTAATGAAAGGGCGTGAGGACTCCCTGACCCGGCTGACCTTCAATGCGCCGGTTCGCGGGATCGTCAAGGATATTGACGTCACGACCGTGGGAGGCGTTATCCCGCCGAACGGCAAGCTGATGAGCCTGGTCCCGCTTGACGATCAGATGGTGGTCGAAGCGAAAATCTCGCCGCGCGATGTGGCGTTTATTCATCCCGGCCAGAAAGCGCTGGTGAAAATTACGGCCTATGACTACTCCATTTACGGCGGGCTGGAAGGGGAAGTGACCATGATTTCGCCGGACACTCTGCAGGATGAGGTGAAAAGGGATGTTTACTACTATCGCGTCTATATTCGTACCGACAGTAACCATCTGACCAACAAGCAAGGTCAGGAATTTCCGGTCTTTCCGGGCATGATTGCCACTGTTGATATTAAAACCGGCAGCAAAACCATTCTTGATTATCTGTTGAAACCGCTGAACAAGGCAAAAGAGGCGCTGCGGGAACGATAGGGGAATGGCGTTCGGGACACCGAACGCCTGTTGGATTATACGGTTGACGTCACGTTGTGAGCGTGGCGTCGCTCTTTAGGCACAACGTTAATGTAATGCGTAACATAGGCAAAATATAATCCGGCATAATTTTCGACAAGTTCGATAAACGCCGGGTATATCGACATCCGACCGTCACCACGATCTTTAAGATAACCCGCCTCTTGTGCCGATTTGATAATTCGGTTGACGTGGATACGTGAAACAAAAAATTCTTTTGCGAGCGTGCTGGCTGAGTACTCAATGACTGCGCCGTGAGCGGATTTGTTTTTCATGGCCTGCAAATAAATATAAAGCATAATCATGCGCCCGCCATCCTTATCGATAAATAACCCCACTTCAGGCAAAACCTTTCTGAACGTTAATCCCCGAAACAGATATTCTGCCGCGCGGCGGAAGAAGTTGTTTCTCAAAATATCATTATCCAGCAGGTTAACATTAATATTAAATGCCGGATAAAGAATGCTGACGGGTAAAAAGGCGCCGGACATATATCGCTTAAGTTCATTCAAACCTTTTTCGGTAGGCGCGATTCTCGTTTTGCGTCTGTCTTCCGTGCAGCGCCAGGTCCTGATGCGCCCGGTGGTTCTCAGTATCGTAATGATCGCAATAACGCTGTTGGGGCTGGCTATCTTATATCGAGAGCATAATTCTTTAATTTCTGAAACTGACTCGGCCTGATTTCCAAAAACAAAGCAGCACATGGAGAGGATAATGTTAAATCGTGATTCCTGCAGCATTGTCTTGTAGAACAAAGGTTGTTTTTTGTAGATGGTGTCATTAATTGTGTAGTGCTCTAATATTGCCTCACCGAATCGCGGATTGTTCTTTATAACATCCCTTCGATGTAGCAAGGCCCTGGATGAGATATGATTATCCATAGCGTTTTTCTCGTATTTAAATGAGCCGATAGATGAAGTATCCAGTCTTCTTTTTCGGAATTCTCATTATACCCTGAGAATAAGATGTTTGCCGTTGTTATTTGAAAATAAAAGTATATTTAAATGTCGGTGATTAACGCAAAGATGTTCCTGTGAGTTTGGCTGATAACTGTTTCTTAGCCTGAGGGTCTACTGTAAAATTAATGTTTATAACAGGTGCGTTAAATTTTACGTATTCACAAATGGGAATGGCGCTTTAGTGCCCAGGAGCAGGTTATGACCCACAAAATTTCTCTCAGAAATGGGGCGTGCGATGAACAAAATTTTGTCATCTCCGCCTGCGGTTTTACGTTCCAGGGATATCGCCTGATCCTTAACCAGTACGGTATACAGGCTTCGCATATTCACTTTAACGGGGATGAGGTATCCCAACAGGATGTGGAAAATATCCTTATAAATCAGAACGCTCATATTGTTGTGTTTCTCGGAAAAGGTGTCGTCAATCTCCTGGAGAGCCTGAAGCGCCTGGCATCCGTGCTCAATACTCTTCCCGTTGTTCGACGCGTCACCCTGTATGGTGACATACCGGATGGCTGGCTGTATCGCACCCTGGGCAGTCTTTTAAATAACAGCTTTCAATTATCATTAATTCGTATAGCCCGCGTTTCAGATGTCATAACCTGTTCTCATACGCAACATAACGTTTTTAAGGATCGTTCGTACCTATTACGCGATCGCTGCAGGGATAATTCTTCGCAAGAAAACCTAAAGTGGCTAACAAAAAGAGAGATTGACGTTTTATTAAATTTCTACCGCGGTATGTCCGTAAAAGAAATGTGCGACGAAATGGGGCTTTCTAATAAAACGATTTATACCCACCGTAAAGAAGGCGTATTGAAATTACGCTTGATTAAGCGATGGCTAAACGATCCGCATAATTTTAAAGCGGAAGGGGGGATTAAACACCAGCGTCAAAAACAAGAATTGACGGATAAAGAAACAGAAATATTTAATGCGCTACTTAAAAGAGAGATCTTCCCTGCCTATCAAATTATTACCGATCGTGACAAAAAGGGCGTAGGTTTTGAGGTACTGATCCGCTGGAATAAAAACGGTAAAATTGTCAAGCCAGCCAGCTTTCTCACGGATATCTCAAATCATGAAATATGGTTAAAAATTACCGCATTAGTTATTCATGCCGCCGTGTCGGGGATCAATAAGTATAATGGTAAATACTATTTTTCTGTGAATATTCCACCTCGCCTGGCGTCCGGAAATGCATTGCCTGATATGGCCAGGAAAGCTATCGACATGCTGCTCAAACCGCAGTGGGCCGAAAAGCTGGTCTTTGAATTTGCAGAGGATATTGACGTGACGAAGGACAAAAGGATCCCTGAAACCATGCGGCATTTACGCAATACGGGGTGTCGATTGTTTCTGGATGACTGTTTCTCTAATCATCAAACCATGTTCCCGGTGCGGCAGGTGCATTTTGATGGACTTAAGCTGGATCGTGACATCGTTGAGCATTTTGTGGCAAACGACAATGATTATAACCTGATTAAAGCGATTCAGCTTTATAGCGACATGACCGGAACGGACTGTATTGCGGAGGGGGTTGATAGTGAAGAGAAGTTTGAGAAATTAGTCGCGCTGGGCGTCAAAAACTTTCAGGGATATTATTTATCACGTGCCGTGAAAGAGGAAGAGTTAGACCGTATGGTGAGGTTGTTCAGTTAAGAAAAAATAAAGCCCCGAAGGGCCTTTTATTATTTTCGACCCAGCAACAGGCCGAGAACAATACCGACCGCACCCGCTGCGACGAGGCCGGTGAGGGGGTTATTTCTGACAGCTTCAGTCACGTCGGAAACCGCATCGCTGGCCTGCGCGGCATATTTTTTAGCCGCACCTTTGACCTGATGCTTTGGTGAATCTACGAATTCACCAAACTGCTGCTGCGCTGAGCCTGCGAGTTCATCAAATTTATTTTTTGCCTTGTCTTCAGCAAACTGGGTGTTTTTATCAGTACCGAGATCGGACATTTTTGCCTCCTTTTGTTGATAATTAAAGGATAGCCGCTCTTTGCAGATGTGGGAGACGAAAGGTTAATTTCGGCACCCGACAGGGCTGTTTTCGGATATATCTCTGTGCGGGGGGCTCGCACAGAGAGACGCCGTTATTGGGGTCAGTTTGGATATCGAAAATTATGATAGCGGCACAGTTCGGTTAAATGTTCGCGCCGCGCGGTTTCCCTGTCGGAAAGGTAAGCAGGCCAGAGATCCCCGGTATGTCTTAGCCTGATGGCGATATGCTTCAACAGCGCATCAGAGGGGGAGATTTTTTTATCAGGTGCAAAGCCGACATTTTTCAGATAGCAAAGCAGGACGGCAAAACCAAAACGGCTGGCGGTTTACGGTGGGCATGATAAGTGCCAGATCATGTTCACTAAAATACGCTATTCGTGTCAGCGTTAACTCATCGTCCGGTAATGCAAGTAATGATTCTCTTTCCGATAGAGAAAGAATCTGCCTCCTTGCCATATAGTTTCCCTTATAAATTATTCGGTGCGGTATTTTTAACAAAAATGCTTATCGCATAAGGGTACACCCTGACGCCATAACCAAACCGTGACGGCACACGATGACCTGATGGCCGCGGTGTCGCATAAGGACTGGCTGAGCCGCCGCCAGCGCCAGAAGCAGGGAATTGAGCGGGCGCATACACTGAGTAAATATCGGGGAAAATAGGTCGATCAGGAACGGCATCAGAAAGTCCTGTACTACTGGCAGGTCAAGAAACTGAGCATCCGTGAAACGGCAGATGCGACAGGGTACAGCCCCTCCCATATATGCCGCATTCAGGCACTGTACCGGCAATCAGAAACGGTAAATTTTTGTTAAGTTCTGACTGATGTATGATGGTCCGGTATTTAACCAGAGAAACTAAAAGGATTTTAGTCCATGGCAGACGAGACAGACAATACGACAGTGACCTGTCTGAGTCACAAAGCGAAGTACAAAGAGGTTCCCTGCGGGGAGCAGCTGAAGTACTGGCTGGAACTACAGTTTGTGGATGAGAACAACAACCCGGTTACGGGCCTGAAGGTGCAGTTGGAATATCATCCGCTGGCAACAGCGGCAGAGCTGGCGCTGTGGGCCCGGGGCGGCCACACCCGGTTTAACCCCACGCCGCCGCCGAATCCGCCCGCCGGTGCCACCGACAGCCAGGGTCTGGTGCGGTTCGATGACCTGTACTGGATAGCGGTGGACGTGAAAACGGACGGGCAGCAGCTGACCGACGAGATGGAGCAGCGCCCGCTGGGACTCTGGCGTAACCCTAACTGCCAGCCAGTGAGCGGGAATGCTTTCCGCCGGGAGACGCGGGTCAAAAGCTGGCGCACGGACGTGCAGGAAAAGGCGGAAGCCGCCGGGTACCGGCATCACTATGTGGCCATCGGGGAGCTGTGCGACCGGCTGCCGGAGATCGAGGGCTGGACTGATCCGGAGCCGCCGACGTTTCATTTCCCACCGGGACGGTCACTGAAAGGGACGGAAATCGTGCGAGATGCGCTGGAGCAGCGTCACGTTATCGAAATCTGCCCGTTCCGGGCGTGGGTGCTGTCCCTGCACGACACGAAAGAGTACGACCTGGCGAACGCGCTGAATCTCGGCATCATGGCCGATCTGGTGTATGCCGCCGAGGCGAAGAATCCGTCCATCGATTATTTTTTCCGGCAGAAGTGTCAGGATCTGTCCTGCCTCCCGCAGCTTGCGGAATACCCGAATTATTTTCACACACTGGCGGTAGACGTGCCGTTCCGGGAGCGGTATCAGCCTCCGCTTTACCTGAACACTGGGGAGGGGGCGCAGGGAGAAGGTGATACCCGCCTGTTTACGGTGGAATGTGTCTCTCACGTGCTGGTCGCCTGGTGCGGAACCGACAGCAAGCTGAACGTCCTGAGCGATGTGTCCTTCGGGCCGAAGCGGTGTTCTGCAGAACTGGGCGGGATGGGGAATGTGCACGGCGGTTTTCTGGAAGCCTATCAGCTGGCTAAACGGAAATTCGGGGATAAGTTGGATGCGGTGAAGGATGCTTTAGGTAAGAGAAAAACATTGTTTGTCTGCGGCCACAGCCTTGGCGGGGCGATGGCGCTGCTTTATGCCGCCGAAATGAAAGCCTTTAACCCAGTGCTGAACACCTACGGGATGCCGCGAACATTCAGCCGTCTGGCCGCGTACCTTCAGAGGGACATCACCCACTACCGTCACGCCAATGATAATGATACGGTGACACAGATCCCACCCGCGGTGGATCTGGACAGCGAGCTTTACGAGAAACTGGGGGGGTTGGGTGACAAGCTGGGCTTTGACTGGGTGACCACGTCGGTAATCGGTCTTTTACCGCGAACCTTCGGGGGAAATGCGGGCGTGGATATGGGTATTACACAGGAAAGAGACCCCTACTGGCATCATGGTAAAACAGTTTTATTTTTGCGTGCGGAGCAGAGCGTCATGAAGCCCGATGGACGAAACTCGCTGTGGGTAGGGGGCGGAACGGTAAGCTATACGGAGAAGGCGGCGGTCAAACTGTATCTTGTTCCTTCACTGAATGAAGAATGCCTGACATCCACCGGAGAGCATCAGGCGGCATTCATACAATGCCTGGCGCCTGGCGAGCTGGCGAAGCGGTTCCCTAAGGGGGAAAATACGGCATCATCAGGCTGGTTCAGTAAGCCATCAAACCACTCGATGGCGCACCGCTACCTGCCCTATATTCATAATCAGGTGCTGGAGCTAGCCGATCCGGCGCGGGATATGGATCGGAAAACCATGCGCGCCCTGTTCCGGCAGGGCGTTGTGCAAAAGGCAAACTTCAGTAACCCGGATGAGGTTGAACGTAACCGGGAGTTTCTGGCCCTCCAGGACATGCTGCCGGTCGCTCTGAGGCTGACACAGGCAGAGGAAGCCGGGAAAAATGCCCTGCTGCGCTTTGCGGCGGTAACGGAGGAAGAAGTTGAACTTTCTCAGTAAAACCGCCTTTTTCGTGTCGGTTGCAACGCTGCTTTCCGGGTGTGATAACCCGCCTGACAAGACACTTTACCCTCCGGCGTATGCAAAGTGGGTCGACGTTACTTTCCGGGTCCCAGCAGGGATAACGCTGCAGCCCGCCGAGTTGCTGTACCGTTCTGAACAGTGCAAAACTGTCCGCTACAACTCGAGCAATGAACCGCATGATATACCGGGCTACAACGATATTGAGCGGCCATTCGGTGCGTCTGATGGCGATAATCGCCGCCATCTGCGGGTTGCCGTGGACGGCGGCGGTTCGTGCCAGTGGCAACTGAATTCGCTGAAGGTGAGCTTCAGAATTGGAGACAACATTGCGCTGGTGAAGGGAAAAGAGGTTATCGATACCAGTTATATTTTCGATTTCGGGGACTACGGGCTCAGTGACGGCTACGGGACCGGACGGGCGAAAGTGTTCAGCGAAAAAATATTGGATCTGAATACAGATTTCTTCCCTATGGTCGCTAATCACATCGATAATACGGTTAGCTTGAAGTTATTCGGGGGGGAGACGGGAACAGAAAAGTGGCGCAGGCGTTTTAGCCTAAGTAATACACAATATATAGCTATTGAACCTGTTGTTCATCTAAGGAAAGTTGTTGTACTAAACCCGCCAGATCATCCAGGAAATCTGACAGCAACTTATCCGGATGGCAGTCGTGAAGATATACCGGATATTTCCCCTGATTATGACAAGTTGCTGTCAATGAAATAGGCGATATATGTACCGAATAAAAAGGATCTTCTTGAGATCCTTTTTGACACTTCCAGTCTCTAAATCCACTCGTTTTGTAAAATGTCTGCTTTTACAGCTTCGCTTCCACTACGTTTTCTCACAACAGATGAGTGGTCAAAAATTATCCTTAACGTACAATAATTTTCGATATCCAAACTGACCTCTTATTCGGCAAAACTCAGCAGTGCGTCGCCATCAAGACGATAGCGAACCCATTCGGACTGCGGCAGCGCGCCGATGCTCAGGTAAAAATCAATAGCAGGCTGGTTCCAGTCCAGCACGCTCCATTCAAGGCGGCCGCACTGACGTTTTACCGCGAGCTGCGCGATATGTTTTAGCAGCGCTCTTCCCGCGCCTTTACCGCGATAATCCGGGGAAACGTACAGGTCTTCCATGTAAATACCGTTGCGTCCGAGCCAGGTTGAATAGCTGGTGAAGAACACGGCATAGCCGGCGATCTTACCTTCACACTCCGCGATCAACGCTTCGGTTTTACCGCCGGTGCCAAAGAGCGTTTCCCTGATCTCCTCTGGGGTGGTCACCACTTCTTCCGGCGCTTTTTCGTACACCGCGAGCTCGTAGATCATGGCGTAAATTGTCGCCGCATCTTCGGGGCGGGCCTGGCGAATGTTTATGCTCATTGTTTTTCCTGTTTTTAAGCCTGCGTTTCGATTGATGGCGTTAAGCATACGGAGTATTGTCCGAAGAATTAAGTGCAATGAAATCAACAAATGATGAATATTATGCATCCGGTACTGAGGCGCCTTGATTTAAACCTGCTGCCCGTTTTCGACGCGATTTACCGCCACCGTTCCGTACGGCTTGCCGCTGATGAGTTGGCGATGAGCACATCGGCCCTGAGCCATGCGCTGTCGCGTTTGCGCATCACCCTTAATGACCCGCTATTTTTTCGGGAAGGGCATCGCATGTCCCCCAGCGTGTATGCCTCTCAGCTTGCGCCCTCCATTGCTTCCGCACTGTCGTTCCTGAATCATGAGCTGACTCCGCAGCCGGAGTTTGACCCGACCAGCAGTACCGAAAGCTTACAAATTGGGATTACGGACTTTACCGCGCTGTGCATTTTCCCCGCGCTGATGCACAAACTGCAGCGTGCTGCCCCGGGTTTGCGTTTCGAATTGCGCTATCTGCCGCACAGCCCGGCGCTGACGGAACTGCTGGCGGGCGAAGTGGATCTCGCGCTGGGGTTCAGCACTCAGGATGATATCCGGCACCCGGAACTGGAAGAGATCGGCTGGTTTGAAGATGAGTATGTGGTCATCAGCAGCGCGCGGCGGACGCGTCTGACGCTGGAGGATTATCTCGCAGCCCGACACCTGGTGGTGACGCCATGGAATGAAAAGCAGGGCGTTCTGGACGTGCGGCTCGAACAGCTGGGCTATACCCGACAAATCGCGATCAAAACGCCGTCGATGCTCAGCGCGCCGTTTATCGTTGCGGAAAGCGACCTGCTGATGGCGATCCCCCGTTTTGCCGCTGAGAAGCTGACTGCCGCAGCGGACCTGAGGATTTTTCCTTTACCGTTTTCGATGCGCACGTTTGAAGTGAAAATTTACTCGCATAAACGCAGCGGACAGCGGGGCGCGACCCGCTGGCTTAAGGAGGCGCTGCAAATGCTGGCGCAGGCGCGTCATTCCGGGCTGTCCGGCTCCCAGGAGAGGATGTCGCCGGGTTGACACTGCAGCGCCTCGCAAAATTAGTAGGGCGCAATAGTCAACACAATAAAAAGATATGCGGCCGGGGAGGAAAGTACGATATCGTAACTCTATGATTGAATGAGAAGTTCGCAGAAACGCCGTCGCAACAGGACGATAAATGATTGATGACATCCGTTATCTGATAGTGTTTGCACAGATTGCTGAGGCAGGATCCATTTCAGGTGGGGCAGAAGCGTTAGGGCTTACAACCGCTACGGCAAGCACGCATTTATCAAAGCTGGAAAAAAACCTTGGCTGCGCGTTGCTCTACAGAAACACCCGTAAACTCTCTCTGACTCACGATGGCGCAAATTTGCTGGAAACGGCCAACTTCATCGGGACAAGCTATTACACGACGCGAAAGAAAATTTCAGACCTCACACGCGACATACAGCAGATCGCCCCATGGCTTACAGCAAATGAGGCACGTAAGCGCGTGCGGTGGTGTTTAGAGATATTCAGAGCCTGAGTTTACCTTGCGACGAGAACATATTTATAGGAAAAAGAGGTGCGGCCGGGGGCTCCCGGCCATTTTTTTATAATGGGGAAACCTGAATCATTATACCGTATTCATCAGATCTGCTTATCTGATACTTGTTATCTTCGGTGTTAAACTCCACTGGAGTGGAATCCAATTCGTTATTAATGTAGCTGGTAACGAGTGGTCCCGTATCTTTAAGTATCAAGCTATCATCTAAAGAATCCATCATGGAGCATATTGAGGCTAGTGCATCTGCGGCATTCAACCCTTTGCCGCCGATAAGCCACATCACAGACGTAAGTTTTCCTGATTCGCTTACCCATCCTAATCCTGCAATTTGAGGTGAGATGTGAAACTGGATCATCTTTCCATCTTTTGAACCTTCACTGTTTATAATTCTTGCGGATCTGAATTTTTTCCCTAAGGTGCTGATATCCTTATTATATGCTTTAATGAATTGCTGCGGTGTCAGGTTTGCAGATAATAATTTATCTTGAGCCATTCCTGCGAATGCGTATAACATACAAAAAACGAATATTAATCCTCGAAACATAAGTAAATCCTTCCATGTTGTAAAAATAAATTTTATCTATTATTTAAAACAGAAAGTATGCGATAAGTGCCACTGCATTTAGACATGGGTGTGATAGTACACTCAGTTCTCTTTATTATTTTCAATATGTGTGGCAAGGCGGGGGTGTTAAAAAATTATTAAATGAATGAATCGTGCTCAATTAGTAAAAAAAATTGAGTATAGACCAAGAAGTTCGATAATCCTTTCATGCTTGGTAGAGCTGCGCCGCAACGGCAGCGACGAAAAGCGAACAATTTGAATATAACGAGAACCTCGCACCTGCGGGGTTTTTGCTTTCCGGCGATACGACAGGGTATTCGCGAACGTGCTACGGCACAGTACCCCTGTCATATCATCTGCATAAAACCTCAACATCACTTTGCTCGACTGTATGAGAACAATTATTGAGTAGCGCGCGCTGGTTAAGTCTTACAAAGGGATTCGTGGCGATTATGCTGATCAGCCTGAGGTGCGTAAAGAGGTCTGTTGCGAAACTGGAAGGAGTTACGCAAAAGAGTGAATTTTGGGGGCAATTTTGGGGCAGTAAAAAGTCTTTTTATGTCCGATAGTGCCTTTTGTATATACCGCGTAAATGCCTGATAAACATGTAAAACTTAATGTTTACATAATGTTGCTTTAGAAGATACAATACCCCCCTATAGTATCTTAACGGAGGGCGTATGCCGCATTCACCCGAAGATAAAAAACGTATTCTTACCCGCGTCCGTCGCATTCGGGGCCAGGTTGATGCCCTTGAACGCGCGCTGGAGTCGGGCGACCCCTGTCTGGCCATCCTGCAGCAAATTGCCGCCGTACGCGGGGCTGCTAATGGCCTGATGGGCGAAATGGTTGAAATTCACCTCAAAGATGAGCTGGTAACGGGGGAAACCACGCCGGATCAGCGAGCCGTACGCATGGCGGAAGTCGGCCATTTGCTGCGCTCTTATCTAAAATAAACCCACACACCTGACAAAAAGGGAAGACATATGAAATCTCGCGCTGCTGTCGCATTTGGCCCCGGCCAGCCGCTCAAAATCGTTGAAATCGACGTGGCACCGCCGAAGAAAGGCGAAGTGCTGATCAAAATCACCCATACCGGCGTGTGCCATACCGATGCTTTTACGCTCTCCGGGGACGATCCTGAAGGCGTCTTCCCGGCGGTACTCGGCCATGAAGGCGGCGGGATTGTGGTGGAAGTGGGCGAGGGCGTGACCAGCCTGAAGCCGGGGGACCACGTGATCCCGCTGTACACGGCGGAATGCGGCGAGTGTAAGTTCTGTAAATCCGGTAAAACCAACCTCTGCCAGGCGGTGCGCGCCACGCAGGGGAAAGGGCTGATGCCGGACGGTACTACCCGTTTCTCGTATAACGGCGAGCCTGTTTATCATTACATGGGCACCAGCACCTTCAGCGAATACACCGTTTGCGCGGAGATCTCGCTGGCGAAGGTGAACCCGCAGGCGCCGCTGGATAAAGTCTGCCTGCTGGGCTGCGGCGTAACCACCGGTATTGGCGCGGTGCATAACACGGCAAAGGTCAAAGAGGGCGACACCGTAGCGGTGTTCGGTCTCGGCGGCATTGGTCTGGCGGTGATTCAGGGCGCGGTGCAGGCGAAGGCTGGTCGTATCATCGCGGTCGACACCAACCCGGAGAAATTCAAGCTGGCGGGTGAAATGGGCGCGACCGATTTCGTGAACCCGAAAGATTACGACAAACCGGTTCAGGACGTCATCGTTGAGCTGACCGACGGCGGCGTTGACTTCAGCTTCGAATGTATCGGCAACGTGAACGTCATGCGTTCCGCGCTGGAGTGCTGCCACAAAGGCTGGGGCGAGAGCATCATCATTGGCGTGGCCGGTGCGGGTCAGGAGATCAAAACCCGTCCATTCCAGCTGGTCACCGGACGCGTGTGGCGCGGTTCGGCATTTGGCGGCGTGAAGGGGCGTACCCAGCTTCCGGGTATGGTTGAAGATGCCATGGTTGGCAAGATTCAGCTCGATCCGTTCATTACCCACCGTTTACCGCTGGAGCAGATCAACGAGGCGTTCGATCTGATGCATGAAGGAAAATCCATCCGTACCGTCATTCACTTCGGCGACAAGTAACTCTTCTGCCAGCGGTTTTTCGCCGCTGGCGTTTCTTTAATAATCTTCTCTAAAGTGTGACCAGTGCGGCGTTTTTAGCCGTAATCTAAATCTCTGCCGTGCCGATGACTATTTAACAGGCGTGTTTTTACGCATCTTACCTATAAGAGAGTCGACGGTCATGGACAACACTACTTCGATGCTGGCGCAGCGTAAGCTGAGCTTCTTGCATCACATCAGGCTGGTTCCGCTGTTTTCCTCCATTCTCGGTGGCATTATTCTTCTGTTTGCCTTGAGCTCGGGTCTGGCGGGTTATTTCCTGCTGCAGGCCGATCGCGATCAGCAGGATGTCACATCCGAAATTCAGGTGCGTATGGGGCTGTCGAACAGCTCAAACCATCTGCGAACCGCGCGTATCAACCTGATCCACGCCGGTGCGGCAAGCCGTATCGCGGAGATGGATGCGATGAAGCAGAACATCAGCGAGGCGGAAACGCGCATTAAGCAGTCCCAGGAGAGCTTTACCGCCTATATGAATCGTGCCGTGCGCACCGCTGAGGGTGAAGCGCTGGAGGCGGATCTCAAGGCGCGGTACGACGCCTATATCGCGGGCATGCAGCCGATGGTGAAATTCGCCAAAAACGGCATGTTCGAAGCGATTATCAACCACGAAAACGAAAAGGCGCGCCCGCTGGATGACGCTTACAACGCCGTTCTGCTGAAGGCGATTAAGATCCGTACCGACCGTGCGAATACGCTGACGGCGCAGGCGCACAGCCGCACGCAGCTGGGCCTGATGTTTATGGTGGGCGCGTTTGCGCTGGCGCTGGTGCTGACGGCGATGACCTTTGTTGTGCTGCGCCGTACCGTAATCAATCCGCTGCAGCGTGCAGCGAAACGTATCGAGAATATCGCCAAAGGCGACCTGACGATGCCGGACGATCTGGTCGGGCGCAGCGAAATTGGCCGCCTGGCGCGCGATCTGCAAACCATGCAGCACTCGCTGGAAAACACCGTGGGCACCGTACGTCAGGGGGCGGAGGAGATCTACCGCGGAACCAGCGAGATTTCTGCCGGTAACACCGATCTCTCTTCGCGCACCGAGCAGCAGGCCGCGGCCATTGAGCAGACCGCCGCGAGCATGGAACAGCTGACCGCAACGGTGAAACAGAACGCCGATAACGCCCATCATGCCAGCAAGCTGGCGGAAGATGCCTCCGGTAAAGCCAGCCGCGGCGGTCAGATGGTCTCCGGCGTGGTCAAAACCATGGGCAATATCTCCACCAGTTCGAAGAAGATCTCTGAGATTACCGCGGTGATTAACAGCATTGCGTTCCAGACCAATATCCTGGCGCTTAACGCGGCGGTAGAAGCGGCGCGTGCGGGTGAACAGGGGCGCGGGTTTGCCGTGGTGGCCAGTGAAGTCCGAACCCTTGCAAGCCGCAGTGCGAATGCCGCAAAAGAGATCGAAAGCCTGATCAACGAATCGGTTTCGCTGATTGACCAGGGCTCCGGTGAGGTTGTCGCCGCCGGTAACACCATGAATGAAATCGTCGACGCGGTTAAGCGCGTAACCGACATCATGCTGGAGATTGCCGCAGCGTCCGACGAACAGAGCCGCGGTATTGTCCAGGTGAGTCAGGCGATTTCCGAGATGGATAAAGTGACCCAGCAGAACGCCTCGCTGGTGGAAGAGGCCTCCGCAGCAGCGGCGTCTCTGGAAGAGCAGGGCGCACGCCTGACCGAGGCGGTCGGCGCGTTTCGTCTGAGCGGTGCAAAGTCGGGCCGGGCGGTGATGTCTGCGCCAGCGGCGAAGAACGCGCCGTTGCGCCCGGCGGCGACGGTTTCCGGGGATAACTGGGAGACGTTCTGAGTGGCGTGTTGTGTCGGGTGGCGGCGTCGCCTTACCCGACCTACAAAATCTGACCTACAAAAAAGGGACCTTTCGGTCCCTTTTTCACATCTTATTTCTTATCGGGTAACGCGTACGCGATAACGTAATCACCGCGATCCGGCGACTGGCGAGCGCCCCCGGCGTTGATGATGATGTACTGCTTACCGGTTTTCGGCGATACGTAGGTCATTGGGCCGGACTGGCTGCCTACCGGCAGGCGGTCTTTCCAGATCTCTTTCCCGGTGGCGGTATCAAACGCGCGCAGGTAGAAATCCTGCGTGCCGGCGAAGAACAGCAGGCCGGACTGGGTAGAGAGCGATGCGCCCAGCGTCGGCATGCCGATCGGGATTGGCATGTGCATACGAATGCCCAGCGGGCCGGTATCTTCCACCGTGCCAACAGGGACCTGCCACACCAGCTTGCCGGTTTTCAGGTCAACGGCCGACATGGTGCCGAACGGCGGCTTCTGGCACGGAATGCCCAGCGGAGACAGGAAGCGTTCGCGCATCGCGCCGAACGGCGTGCCGTCCATCGGTACGATGCCCATCTCGATGCCGCTGGCGTTTTTCGCCACGTTAGCGCGCGGAACCATGTAGTTTGCCAGGCCCAGGCGCATATCGTTGACGAACATCAGGCTGTTGTTCGGGTCAACGGAGACGCTGCCCCAGTTCATCCCGCCGAGAGAGCCGGGGAACTGCAGGGAACGGTCGAGACCCGGCGGGGTGAAGACGCCCTGATGACGCATCTCTTTGAACTGAATACGGCACAGCAGCAGGTCAACAGGCGTCGCCCCCCACATGTCGGACTCGGTCAGCGTCTGGTTGCCAATCATCGGCATGCCCACGGAATACGGCTGGGTCGGAGAGTAGCGTTCACCTTCAACGTTACCCGCCGGAACGGGACGTTCTTCTACCTTCGCCACCGGCTTGCCGGTTTCGCGGTTAAGCATGAAGATCATGCCCTGCTTGCTGGTCTGCACCAGCACAGGCGTGGTGCCGCCTTTACCGTCGGGCAGATCGTACAGCAGCGGCTGGGAAGGCAGGTCAAAATCCCACAGGTCGTGGTGGGTCGTCTGGAAATGCCAGCGCACCTGACCGGTGGTCGCGTCCACGGCGACGATAGATGAACTGTATTTATCGTCGAGCGCGGTACGCTCACCCGCCCAGAAATCCGGGGTGGCGTTGCCGGTTGGCAAATAAATCAGATTGAGTTTTGCATCATAAGACATCGCTGACCAGACGTTCGGCGTGCCGCGCGTGTAGGTCTGGCCTTCCGGCGGCAGGCCGGTCAGGTTCGGATTACCCGGATCCCACGCCCACGCCAGCTTACCGGTGTGAACGTCGTAGGCGCGCACCACGCCCGGCGGTTCGCCGGTGGAGAAGTTATCCGCCACGCGTCCACCAACCACAACGACATTGCCGGCGATCAGCGGCGTGGAGGTCTGCTGATAATACCCGGGCTTGATCTCGCCCATGCCGACGCTGAGGTCAACGGTGCCATGGTCGCCAAAGTCTTCGCAGACCTTGCCGTTATCCGCGTTGATGGCAATCAGGCGGGCATCGGTAGTAGGCAGGAACAGACGGCGAGGGCATGCCGCAGGCGGCGTTTCTGTCTGTGACGTTGTCACGCCTGAACGTTCTTCAAAGTAGCCCAGACCACGGCAGCGCTGCCAGTTAGGGGCCGTGGCTTTGGAATCATAACGCCATTTTTCTTTACCGGAATCCACGTCCAGCGCCAGCACCTTACTGTATGGGGTACAGACATACAGCGTGTCGCCAACCTGTAAGGGGGTGTTCTGATCTTCCGCGCCCGAGCCGTTGCTCTGCGGAATATCGCCGGTGTGCGCAACCCAGGCGACCTTCAGATCGCTGACGTTTTGCTTGTTAATCTGGTCCAGCGCGGCGAAACGGTCGCCGTGGGTGGTATTGCCCCAGTGCTCCCAGTTCTTTTGCTGCTCGCCTGGCGCGACGGGTTTAACCGGAACGGGCTCGTTCGCGGCCACGAGGGTTTGTGGCTTAAACATCCAGCCCAGGCTGACCAGCATGGCCACCGCGAGCACGGCCGCGACGCCAAAAGCGGGCGCCTTGTTCGCGGCGCTGTGGTTCGCAGCACGCAGGAAAGGCCAGACGATGGCGCAGAGGAAGGCCAGTACGGCAAAGGTAAACAGGCGAGAGAAGAGCGGCCAGAAATCCCAGCCCGCATCGCTTACCGCCCAGAACAGCGAGGCAATAAACGCGATGCTGTAAAGCACGATCCCGCTGGTGCGATTGAGGAAAATCAGGATCGCGGCAATCACCATGACCACGCCCATTATCAGGAAGTATCCACTTCCGCCTACGGTGGCGAGCTTAAAGCCCAACCCGCCGACCGCCAGACCGATGAGCATCATCAGTCCGGCAAGAAGCCACTGCAGAATACGAGGTATCCCGCGCGGCGCGCTGCCAAATGCCATGTCTTTCTCCTTTCGATCCCCCCGCCGTGTCGGGTGTGTACCAGTTGGGTAATAATGGCGGGAAGAATAATGATTAATACGAATGAATTCGGTTTTATAAAATGATTTGCGAACCATTTGGTGAATTCACCGTTATGATAAAACTGTTAAATTGTTTTACGCAATTGTTAATGGATTATTCCGCATTATTTGATTAACGCACGGGCTAGTCCCCTCGCCCCTAAGGGGAGAGGGTTAGGGTGAGGGGTGAAAAAGGTTTTATACCGGCATTGATTTACGGATAGCGCTCAGCAGCGTCTGCGCGCCGGTAGAAAGTGGGGTATCCACCCGGGTCAAAATGCCTATGGGTTCCCCGGCTCCTGGGGAGGTAATCGGCAGGGCGATCAGCGTTCCCTGGCGTAAATCATCTTTTACCGCCCCGGACGGGACGAACCAGACGTAGTCATAATCCAGGGTGAGCTGGCGCGAAAGCGAGGCCGACAGCGTTTCGATACATCCTGAAGGCAGCGTACATCCCTGCATTTGCAGTAACGTTTCGGCGGTCTGGCGGGGGACGGTCCCTTTCGGGCACACCACAACCGGCCACTCCATCACGCGGCTTAGCGTCACCGTGTCCTGCAGCAGGGGGTGATTGGGACGAACCACCAGCTTCAGGGATTCCAGGAACAGCAGTTCGTAATTGAGGCCGCCCATCAGCTCAGGGTCGGACATTCGACCGATACCGATATCCAGTTCACCTGATTTCAACCCCGCGAGCAGCATGGTGTTATTCATGGTGGCAACCTGAATAGTGGTATGCCGCTGCTGCTTGTGGAACTGGCCGATAACCGGCGGAAGAATGCCCAGCGCCGCGGTAGGCAAGGCGCCCACGCGCACCACCTCACTGGATTGCTCTTCTTTTCGATGCAGGGACTGGCCTGCGGTATTGAGCGCATCCAGCACTTTAACGGCGTGCGTGAGGAACTGTTCGCCCACGATGGTAAGCTGCGCCCCCAGCCGCCCGCGGTCAAAAAGACGGGCACCGGTCAGCTGTTCCAGCTCGTTGAGGGTTTTCGAGAGCGCAGGCTGGCTCAGGTTAAGGGTTTCAGCCGCACGCCCCAGCGTTCCCTGTTGAGCGACGGCCACAAATGTATGCAAATGGCGCAAGCGTATGCGCTGACTGAACAGACCATTTTTTTCCATAGGCGATGTTAAAAACAGAGCGATGCGGGTGACAAGTTAAGTTGTTTAATTTTGATAACCTGATAGCAAAATATTTTTAACATTTGATCTGTTTGAGTTACAACATGTTTTTCGGCAGGGGAATAAAAGCGAACGTCCTTGTTCATTTATTGCTCATTGCGGAGGGCGAGTTGCAATTCGGTTTAGATCACGCCGTCACCGCCGTCAGAGCACCACACCTGGCCGGACGTAAATGAACATTCATCCGAGGCCAGCGTGACGTACAGCGGGGCAATCTCGACGGGCTGACCAGGACGTCCCAGCGGGGTGTCGCCACCGAACTCCTTCACTTTTTCCATCGGCTGCCCGCCGCTGGACTGCAGTACCGTCCAGTAAGGGCCAGGGGCAACCGCGTTGACGCGGATCCCTTTCGGACCCAGCTGTTTGGCTAAGGATTTGGTAAACACCGCCAGACAGGCTTTCGTCTGGGCATAGTCCAGCAAAACGGGGCTGGGCTTCACCGCCTGAACGGAGGAGGTATTAATGATAACGGATGAGGCTTTCAGGTGGCGCAGTGCCGCCTTGGTGATCCAGAAAGGGGCATAGACGTTGGTTTTAAACGTCGCGTCAAAATCCTCAGTGGTCAGTTCTTCAAGGGATTCACGGAACTGCTGGCGCCCCGCGTTATTGACCAGAATGTCCAGCCCGCCCAGCTTCGAGACGGCTTCTTCGACAAGATTCTGACAGAACGTTTCGTCCCGGACGTCCCCCGGGAGCGCGACGGCCTTGCGGCCTTCGGCTTCGATCAGCTCGATGACCTCAGCGGCATCTTTTTCTTCTTCAGGCAGATAGTTAATGGCAACGTCAGCGCCTTCACGCGCATAGGCGATAGCGACCGCGCGACCAATACCGGAGTCACCACCGGTAATCAGCGCTTTTTTTCCGGCAAGGCGGCCATGTCCTTTATAGCTTTTTTCCCCGTGGTCGGGTACGGGCTGCATTTCTGATGCCAGTCCCGGCGGCGTTTGCGGCTGTTCCGGGAACGGGGGCTGCGGGTAAGCGTTCGTACGTTGTTTAGTATCACTCATAGCTGACTCCTTAAGCCAAGGGGTGAGATTTGATGGATAACTGCAGCGTTAACGCTTCGCTGAATTATTTCTGCAAACGATCGACACGGACGACGGCAGGAGATGATTTTTTATCAAGCGAACCGTTGATACTGATCATCTGGTCGGGTTTTACCGTTCTGCCGTCGAAAACTGCCTGGGGAATAATAACGTCGATTTTTCCGGTTTTATCCTGAAATACAAACTTATCGCCGCTACCGTCAATAAGATTACCGCGTAGTGAAATTGTCGCGCCATCGTGCATTTGTTTTGCCTGGTCGATGGTCATAATACGCGCGTCGTCGGTTCCGCGATATCCGCTATCAAGCGCATGGGGCGGCGGTGGGGCTTCGCCTTTTTGTAAACCTCCGTTATTATCTGCCCATGCGGCCGGAACCAGAAATATCAATAAAGCGGAAATAAGTGATAATTTCATCCGATATCCTTCATTTTGGGTGTCTTGACTTATTAAGTATTGTTGCTATTCCTTTATGTGGCAAATGTGATAAGTCCTAAAAACATTCGCGTTAGAAATCAAAATTATCGGTTAATAAGCGAAACGGTGACGACGGCCATGAAGCGTGAAAATGAAAAGTTACCCGGGATAGATGAGCGTTACCGTTTGCTGACGTTTGAATACGCGTTTCGTCAGGTGGGTTTTATTGTTCTGTTGGCTATTATCGTCGCGGCCATTGCCGGTCTGTTTTCCAGCGGAATGGTCAGCGACACGGTCAAAACGAATGCCGCTAAATCACTGACCATAAATTATGAACGCTTTGGACGACGGGAGACGGAGACGCGGATGCAGTTCGCGTTTCCGGTGCAATCCGAGGGGAAGTATACCCTCAGCATGACCAGCGAGAGCAGCGATGTTTATGAGCCCGGCAGCGTCTGGCCGCAGCCGGACAGCATGTTCAGCCGCGGGAAGACCCTCTTTTTTGTCTATAACAACCTGAAAAAGTCAGACAGCTTCTCTGTGTTACTTTTCACGACACCTTCCAGAGCCGGTAAATGGAACACCGTCATCCGCGTCAACAGCGAGCCGGAGATTAAGATCTGGCAATTAATTTACCCGTAGGAGGCAGATATGGATATGGTCTTTCGCGCGCTGGCTATTTATCTGTTCCTCATGGTGGTATTTAAGGTGGCCGGACGCCGCGCGCTGCTGCAGATGACCAGCTTCGATCTCATTCTGCTTTTGATAATTAGTGAGGCCACACAGCAGGCGCTCCTCGGACAAGATTTTTCCGTCACCGGTGCGATGATTACCATTACCACGCTGGTGGTGGTTGATATTATATTTGGGCTGATGAAGAAATATTTTTCCCCGGTAGAGAATATTCTGGATGGCACTCCCGTGATTCTGGTCGAGAACGGCGTGCCGTTAGCCGATAAGCTGAAAAAAGTCGATGTCTCCTGCGATGATATTCTGGTGTCAGCCCGGCAGAATAATGGCATTACGGAAATAAGCGACATTAAATATGCCATACTTGAGTGCAATGGGCATATTTCAATCATTCCTTTCGAGAAATAAGAGGCGGCAAGATGAGCAATCTTTTTCACGACAGCAATAATACCGTGGGTGAACTGACTAAAAAGCTGGCAAGCAAATTAACCGATCTCGGGCTTCGCTTAACCACCGCGGAATCCTGCACGGGCGGCAAGCTCTCGGTGGCGCTTTGCGCAGAGGAAAACACCGCCGAATTTTATGATGTCGGCCTGGTCGTGTTCAGCGACGAAGCCAAAACGCGGATCCTCGGCGTGCGTCCTGAAACGCTTGCGCGGTA
Source organism: Enterobacter sp. KB-221C9 (assembly GCF_041320715.1). Classification (NCBI taxonomy): domain Bacteria; kingdom Pseudomonadati; phylum Pseudomonadota; class Gammaproteobacteria; order Enterobacterales; family Enterobacteriaceae; genus Enterobacter; species Enterobacter sp. KB-221C9. The sequence goes on along the minus strand of NZ_JBGIWG010000010.1, from coordinate 28,976 downwards.
TACCGCCGTCAGCGAACAGACGGTTACCGAGATGGCCGCCAGTATTCGCGACATCGCCCAGGCGGATATAAGCATCGCCATCAGCGGCTACGCGGGTCCGGAAGGGGGTGAGGATGGCACGGCGGCGGGGACGGTCTGCTTTGCGTGGAATAGACGTGGCGAGACGAAAACCCGCACCGTGCTTTTCTCCGGTGACTGTCAGGACGTGGTGGAAAAAGCGGTGCATTTCTCGCTGGCGGAGCTGCTGGCAGCATTGTCGGACGGGAATAACGGTTAAACTCACGGGGAGGTTCTATGGCTGTCATAGTGATTACCGGCGGAACGGCGGGCGTGGGAAAAGCCACGGCGCTGCACTTTGCAAAGGCAGGTTACGACGTTGGGCTCATCGCCCGCGATGAAGCAAGCCTGCACTCCACCCAGAAGGAGCTGCGGCGCTTTGGCGTAAATGCGCACGCCGTGCAGGCGGACGTCGCCGACAGCCGGGCGGTGGTGGATGCCGCTAACGAAGTTGAGTATCGCCTCGGCGCGATTGATGTCTGGGTGAACAACGCTATGGGGGCCGTCCTGGCGCCGTTTCGAACCCTTACGCCGGATGAGTTCCGTCGCGTGACTGACGTGACGTACCTCGGCTACGTAAACGGCACCCGCGCCGCGCTTGAACTCATGGTGCCGCGCGACAGGGGCGTGATTATCCAGGTGGGCTCCGCGCTGGCCTACCGTTCCATTCCATTGCAGTCAGCCTACTGCGGTGCCAAAGCGGCGATCCGCGGGTTCACCGATGCGGTGCGTACCGAGCTGATGCATGAGAACAGCCGGGTTCAGCTTTCGATGGTGCAGATGCCGGGGCTCAATACCCCGCAGTTCGAATGGGCGAGGAATAAGTTCGCCTGGGCGATGCGACCGGTGCCGCCTGTCTTTGAGCCCGAGGTGGCCGCCAGCGCCATATTCAGGGTGGCGCAAAAGCCGGTGCGCGAGCTGTGGGTAGGCAGCAGCACCATCCAGTCCATCGTCGGGCAGTTTTTCTTCCCCGGCTTACTGGACCGGCTGATGGTGAAAAAGGCCTGGGAAGGCCAGATGACCGACGATCTGAACGCGCCGGACCGCCGGGACTACCTCGATCGACCGGTTAACGACCTGCACAAAATCCATGGCCGTTTTACTGACGAGGCGAAAAACCGCGCGCCATCCGTTACCTCCGGCATGCCGGGTAAAGTGGCGCTGGGCGCCCTCGCGGTAGCGGGGATAGTGGTGACGCGTCTGATAACCCGCCGTAAACCGTAGTCAGCGCAGCGCGCTGCGGTGCGTCCAGAACCAGCGGTAGCCGTAGCCGCCAAGGCCGAGCTGAACGGTTTTACCGCAAATCAGCGCGTCATCGTAGCGTTTGTCCGCGAGACAGGCGGTCCAGGTGGCGTTGCGGATCCCTTTTGCGGTGAACTGCACCGGCTGGTCGCTGAAGTTGACGAAGGTCAGGATGCTGCGCTCGTCGGTCTCGTAATAGATCCCCAGCACCGCGTCGTCATCGATGGTGATAAGGCGAAAGGGCGCAACGGCAATTTCGGGGAACTCCGAGCGGGTATTGGCAATATCGATTATCCGGTGCAGAAGCGAGTTGCGATGAAGCAGCGAATCGGCGACGTTGATTTTCTGATAGCGGTAAGGGCCATGGTCGATAATCGGCGCGATAAATTTTTCAGGGTCGGCCGCAGAGAAACCGCCCCCCTGTGACCCTGCCCACTGCATTGGGGTGCGAACGGCGTAGCGCTCCTCCAGCTCCAGGTCGTCACCCATGCCTATCTCATCGCCGTAGCGCATCACCGGGACACCCGGCAGGGAAAACAGCACCGCGTGACAGAACGCCAGCCGCTTCCGGTCGCCGTTGAGCATCGGCGCCAGGCGGCGGCGGATCCCGCGCTGATAGACGTTCATCTCTTCGTCAGGCGCGAACGTGTCGAGGACAAACTGTTTGTCTTTCTGACTAATGCCTTCCAGATCCAGCTCGTCGTGGTTGCGCAGCCAGTTAGCAAAACAGCAGGCATCAGGCGGGACGATCATCTTTTTCACCGCATTGCGCAGCGGGCGGGCGCTTTTCCTGGCCAGGCTGACGTAGAAATACTTGTTGAGCCAGAAATTGAGCACCAGATTCAGGCGGTCATTATTGCCGAAGTAGTCCTGATAGGCTTCCACCTCGACGTCCACTTCACCCAGCAGGATCGCGTCCGGATTGCGCTGTTCGATAAGACGCCGCATATGTTCCAGGATCCACAGGCCCTTTTTTTCATCACCGTTTCCTGCCTGCGTGGTGAGGTGGGACGCGGCGTCGAGGCGAAATCCCGACACGCCCAGCTTGAGCCAGAAGAGGATGATGTTCTCAATCTCTTTTAGCACCGCGGGCGAGGTGAGGTTCAGGTCCGGCTCGTGGCGATAAAACATGTGCCGGTAGTACTGTCCTGCCTCGTCGTCCCAGCTCCAGATGCTCTTCTCCACGCCGGGGAACATGGGGGGCGTATCGTCCTCGTCGCTATCCGACCAGAGGTAATAATCACGATAGGGTGACGCCGGGCTGCGGCGCGCCTGCTGGAACCAGGGGTGCGCGTCCGACGTGTGCTGGATCAGCAGCTCGATAATCACCTGCATGCCCAGCTCGCGGGCCTGTTCGATAAAGGCGATGATATCGGCCAGCTTTCCGAAGCGGGGATCCACCTGGAGGTGGTCGCTGACGTCGTAGCCTTCATCGAGAAAGGGCGTGAGGTAAAACGGCGTGATCCAGATAACCGTCGCCCCCATGCGGCGAATATAGCGCAGCTTGGCCGCGATCCCGGCGATGTCCCCGCAGCCATCGCCGTTCAAATCATAAAATAGCGCGGTATCAATCTGGTAAATAATGGCTCGTGTATGCCAGTCGGTCATAGCGTTCCTCAGTGATAGCCTTCAGTATCCGACACTTTGCCCCGGAAGACGTAGTAGCTCCAGGCGGTGTACACCAGGATCACCGGAATAATCAGTAATGTTCCTACCAGCATAAACAGCTGGCTGGCAGGCGGGGCCGCGGCTTCCCACAGGGTGATGCGCGGCGGAATAATGTTCGGCCAGAGGCTGATACCGAGCCCGCTAAACCCGAGGAAGATAAGCCCCAGCGTCAGCAGGAAGGGGCGAGAGTGGCTGTCCGGGTTGCGGCTCAGGCGCCAGATCAGCACGCTGAAAAGCCCGACCAGCAGCGGAACCGGCAGGAACCAGAAGAAGTTGGGCAAGGTAAACCAGCGGTCGGCCACGTACTGCCAGCCAAGCGGCGTCCAGATGCTCACCACGGCGATGACGACCATCAGCGCCAGCAGCACGTGGCGTGTCAGCACGCGCATGCGGGCCTGCAGCGCGCCTTCACTTTTCATAATGAGCCAGGTGGTGCCCAGCAGCGTGTAGGCGACGACCAGACCGATACCGCAGAAGAGGTTGAAGGGGGTGAGCCAGTCAAGCGCGGAGCCTACAAAACGTCGACCCTCGACGTCAAAGCCGTTGATCATTGCGCCCACGACGATGCCCTGGCTGAAGGTCGCGAGCAGCGATCCGCCCGCAAAGGAGTAGTCCCAGAACTTTCGGTGTGACGGCGTGGCTTTAAAGCGAAATTCGAACGCCACGCCGCGAAAGATCAGGCCAATTAGCATGGCGGTAAGGGGAATGGTCAACGCATCCACGATCACCGCATAGGCCAGCGGAAAGGCGCCGAATAACCCTGCGCCGCCGAGCACCAGCCAGGTTTCGTTGCCGTCCCAGACCGGCGCGACGCTGTTCACCATCACATCACGCTCTTTGGCATCGCCCACGAAGTTAAACAGCAGGCCGATGCCTAAATCAAAGCCATCCATGATGATGTACATCAGCGTGGCAAAGACGATGATGGCAAACCAGATAACTGAGATATCGACGCCCATCAGGTTCTCTCCTCTTCAGGAACAGACTCGGCGGCAGACAGCGGACGGGCGGGCGTGCCCGAGGTGTTTGACGTCAGCGTATCGACAGGCTGCGGTCCTTTCTTAATCAGCCGAATGAGGTAAACATAGCCTACGCCAAACACCGACGAGTAGACGACGAAGAACGCCAGCAGGCTGATGCTCATCTGCAGGGTGCTGTGCAGCGATACCGCGTCGATGGTGCGCAGATAGCCATAGACCACCCACGGCTGACGGCCCACTTCGGTGGTTACCCAGCCGGCGAGCAGCGCCAGCAGACCGGCAGGCCCCATGAAGAGGGCAAACCAGTGGAACGGACGAGAGTGGTAAAACCGATGACGATAGCGCAGCCAGACGCCAATCAGACCGAGAGTAATCATCAGCAGCCCCATCCCAACCATGACGCGGAACGACCAGAAAACGATGGTCGAGTTTGGGCGATCTTCTTTCGGAAAGTCTTTCAGCGCCGGAACCTGCTTGTCCAGGCTGTGCGTCAGGATAAGGCTGCCGAGCGCGGGGATCTCAAGACCGTATTTGGTGCGCTCCTCGTCCATATCCGGCAGGCCAAACAGCAGCAGCGGGGTGGCCTCGCCGGGCGGGTTTTCCCAGTGTCCCTCAATGGCGGCAATTTTGGCCGGCTGATGCTCAAGCGTGTTCAGGCCGTGCATATCGCCCACGACCGCCTGGATGGGGGCGACCAGCAGCGCCATCCACATCGCCATGGAAAACATGGTGCGAACGGCGGGGGTATCGTTACCGCGCAGCAGATGCCACGCGCCCGACGCGCCGACAAACAGCGCGCTGCTCAGAAACGCGGCGATAGCCATATGAATAAGGCGGTAAGGGAAGGAGGGGTTAAAGACGATCGCCAGCCAGTCCTGCGGAATAACCTGTCCGTTCTCGATAGTGAAGCCCTGCGGCGTATGCATCCAGCTGTTGGACGCGAGGATCCAGAAGGTCGACATCAGCGTGCCGAGCGCCACCATGCAGGTTGAAAAGAAGTGCAGGCCGGGGCCGACCTTATTCCAGCCGAACATCATGACCCCAAGGAAACCAGCTTCAAGGAAGAAGGCGGTTAACACCTCATAGGTCAGGAGTGGGCCGGTGATACTGCCCGCGAACTGGGAGAACCCGCTCCAGTTGGTGCCAAACTGGTACGCCATGACCAGCCCGGACACGACGCCCATCCCGAAGTTAACGGCAAATATCTTGAGCCAGAAATGGTAAAGCGATCGCCAGACGTCGTTTTTGGTGCGCAGCCACATGCCCTCCAGTACCACCAGATAACTGGCGAGGCCGATGGTGATCGCGGGAAAAAGGATATGAAACGAGACGGTAAAAGCGAACTGAATTCTGGCCAGATGAAACGCGTCGAGTTCGAACATGGTCCGTACCTCTGAAACGATGGGGCACGAGAATTGCCGTGCAGTTTATGGCTGCCCGGCAAAACCGATTACGGTTTAGTCTTACCGGCACCCAGCTCGGCACCGGTCAGCGGGTCGGAATGTGGATCGGACTTCGTGCGGGCAGACATCGCCTTGACCAGGGTTGCCTGTTCGGTCGTGAGCGTGACGCTTGCACTGCCATCGCCGCCGTCAACCGCAGGCTGGGGGGACTCAACGTAATCGAAATGTTTATCGCTGTTCCAGCTTCCGCGAACCTCTCCACCTTCAGACATATTGTAGTACTTGTTGGTGAATTCCTCGATTGGCGGCAGTTTCCCCGGCGGGAAATTATTACGGATGGACTGCAGCGCCTTCTCAAAGGAGAGTTGATGCGCCGCCTCGCGCGTCATCAGAAACGCCAGGGCATCCTTTACGCCGGGATCGTCGGTCACGTTGATCAGCCGTTCATAGATGATCTTAGCTCTGGCTTCCGCTGCCACGTTTGAGCGCAGGTCCGCCGTTGGCTCGCCGATGGTGTCGACGTAGGCCGCGGTCCAGGGCACGCCCGCAGAGTTAGTGAGTGGGGTGCCGCCCCCGTAGAGCAGGGAGGTAATATGGCTGTCATTGCCGTTTTCGGTCATGGAGCGATACAGATCGGCCTCGTTTTCCACCCCTTCCGCCAGCGCGCCTTTGGCACCTTTGTTCAGCATACCGACCAGGGTACCGATGATTTCGAGGTGGCTTAACTCCTCGGTGGCGATATCCATCAGCATATCCTTACGGCCCGGATCGTCATCGCTCAATCCTTGCGTAAAGTACCGGCAGGCGGCAGCCAGTTCGCCCTGCGGCCCGCCGAACTGTTCCAGTAAAAGGTTGGCGAGGCCAGGGTTAGGTTCGGCAACGCGAACCGTATATTGCAGCTGTTTAACGTGTCGGAACATGGTGATTCTCCAGGATTATTTTTTTGCTTCGACGCCCGATGCGTCTGAACGCAGCAGGAACTGTTCCGTGGTCTGCGGAATATGACGAATCAGCCAGTCGGCCATTTCGCGTTCTTCCGCCAGAATCGTCTCGATGGCCGGCACCGAGGCGACGTCGCCTGCTTTCTTAGCCGCCGCGAGGAGGGAGGTATAACAGGCAATTTCGAACTGTTCGAAAACATAGCCGCTGATCGAACCCTTAACGATCTCATCAGACGGGAACATGCCGCCGATGGACTGCCCAAGCGCCGCCATTTTGCTCATGGAGTCTTTTAAAACCGAACGAGAAATATCATTCCGGTCGAGGATTTCTTCCAGCAGGGTAATTTGCCGTTTTGTCTCATTAATATGCTGCTCAATTCTGGCGCGAACATCAGGATAATTATCGATACGGCTGGCCATGGATTCCAGCATAGATTCGGCTTGCTTTTCCATCGCATGGGCATCGCGTAGCCAGTCATGGTAGTGTTCTACGTGATTCATCATTGTATCCTCATTAGGGTTCGCTTATTTGGTCTCACTTTCAGCAGCCTGATCGGCACGCGCGGCACTGTAGCCAGATAAATGGCCGACAATATTGGCGTAAATACTGATGATAATGACCCATAGCACGCTGCTCTTCCACCATATTACGGAAGGGATGGCGAGAATGAACCATATTATGGCTGCCGTTAAATGGCACCGTTTAATTGTCCTGGGACTGATGCTCATTTTATTTAACCTGAGTTATTGCGTCATTTCTGCGCTTTTTGGTTAATATTGCCTACGGCCAGGTCGGTGAGTTTAAGATCGGTTTCTTTTTCTTCTTCCAGCGTCTCGGCAAGAAGTTTAACGGCTTTTTTATAGCCCAGCTGTTCTGCTAATGTCGCGAGGGTGCCGTAGCTGGCAATTTCGTAATGCTCGACTTTTTGCGCAGCGGCAATTAACGCGGCATCACGTACTTCATTTTTTTCGGTGCTTTCAATGACTTCATTGGCTTCTTCAATTAAGCCCTCCATCGCCACGCACTTCATGCGCTTAATCCTGATACCGTCTTCTTGTTCGACGATCTGGTCGATACGTTCGATCTGACCCTGCGTCTCTTCAAGGTGTGCGGTAAAGGCTGCGCTCAGCTTCTCACTGGAGGCGGCGCGGGCAAGCTTGCTGAGTGCTCGGGTAAGCTGCTTTTCAGCACTGTAGGTATCCGACAGAAGATGAATAAAAACATCCTCGACGCTTTTCATATTCATAATAATTACGCTCCGGTAAAATAAAGAAAGGTTACTGCGAGCTATTCAGCCCGCAGCATGCTCTCAGGTTTTATTAAAAGAGTTTTAAATAAGATCAGGAGTTATCAGATTTACGGCCTCCGCCGTGACTGTTCTGGCCCCCTTTCTTACCCGCTTCGGATGCGCGTTGCGGATCGTTTTTAAAATTCCCACCGCTTTGCTGGCCGCCTTTACGTCCAGCTTCTGATGCTTTGTCACGGTCTTCAGCGAAATTACCGGAACCACCACGATGCTCTGCCATATTAAACCTCATAGTCATATATTGGTTATGTCAGTACGATACGAAAATATTTCCGTATCACTCGTCGTTCGAGTAATAACTCTAGTCGCTGTGCGTCATCCGTCAAATGCGTTTTGCTATTTGCGGTTGCGTTATTTTTTAAATATCGTGGCGTTTACGCTTCGCTTGTTCGAAAAATAGGGATGAGCAGGAGGGACTTGAAAACAAATGATCGGAATAGTCCTAAGTTTCTGCTAAAAAATTGAAAGATGAGAATAAAAATAATGGTGTGATTAATCTGGGCAATTTGCGGCTGGGATAGAATAAAAAATTACTCCTTTATGACTAGAAAACGGAGCTCAAAATAATTATCAGGAAAATTGTGGTAAAACAGGCGAGGCGAAAGGGCGGTTCTGGCAGGCCTGTCCAGAGGCCGGTAGCACACGGTTTGACCACTGTCGTCTTAAGATCACAAATCAGAAATTCTTCCCCCCGGAAGGAACGGGTTTCTCTACACTCCAGGTAATATTCACTGGAGGCATGACATCATGGCGAACACCATCACGGCTGATGACATTCGGGAACGCTTTTCGCAGGCTATGTCGGCGATGTACCAGCAGGAAGTTCCGCAGTACGGCACCTTGCTCGAACTGGTTGCGGACGTAAACCTGGCGGTTCTGGAAAATAACCCACTATTACATGAACAACTGGCAAACGCCGATGAGCTTGCGCGGTTGAACGTTGAGCGTCACGGGGCGATCCGCGTCGGCACGGCACAGGAACTTTCAACCCTGCGCCGTATGTTTGCCATTATGGGCATGTACCCCGTCAGCTATTACGATCTCTCGCAGGCGGGGGTGCCGGTCCACTCAACGGCATTTCGCCCGATAGAGGATGCCGCCCTGTGTCGAAATCCGTTTCGTATCTTTACCTCGCTGCTGCGCCTTGAGCTGATTGAAAACGTCGCGCTGCGCGAGCGTGCCGCAGAGATCCTGTCTCACCGGAACATCTTTACCCCCCGCTGTCTGGAACTGATCGACCTCCACGAGTCGGAAGGGCACTTTACTGACGCACAGGCTCACGAGTTTGTGCAGGAAGCGTTAGAGACCTTCCGCTGGCACCGCCATGCGACGGTCGATCGGGAGACCTATCTGGCCCTGAGCCACGAGCATCGCCTGATTGCCGACGTGGTCTGCTTCCCGGGCTGCCATATTAACCACCTCACGCCTCGCACGCTCGATATTGACCGGGTGCAGGAGCTGATGCCGAAGTACGGTATTGAGCCAAAAATTCTGATCGAAGGGCCGCCGCGTCGCGAGGTGCCCGTCTTATTGCGTCAAACCAGCTTCAAGGCGCTGGAAGAGCCGGTGCTGTTTGCCGGTGAACATAAAGGCACCCACACCGCGCGCTTCGGTGAGATTGAACAGCGCGGCGTGGCGCTGACCCGGAAAGGCCGTGAACTGTACGATAGCCTGCTCGCCCAGGCCGGTACCGGTAAAGATAACCTGACGCACCAGCTGCATTTGCGGGAGATCTTTAATGCATTCCCGGACAGCGAAATGCTCATGCGCCGTCAGGAGCTGGCCTATTTTCGCTATCGCCTGACGCCATCAGGGGAAGCCCATCGTCATGCGTTTCGTCCGGGAGACGATCCGCAGCCGCTGATTGAGCGCGGATGGGTGGTTGCCCAGCCGATCACCTACGAAGATTTCCTTCCGGTCAGCGCCGCGGGGATTTTCCAGTCCAATCTCGGGAACGAAACCCAGGCCCGCAGCCACGGTAACGCCAGCCGCGATGCGTTTGAAGAGGCGCTGGGCTGCCCGGTGTATGACGAGTTTACGCTCTACCAGGAGGCTGAAACGCGCAGCAAACAGCGTTGCGGTTTGCTCTGAAATCGTTACTCTGCTGGGGTGTGATGGAAAAAATAAGGTTGTTATGCAAAATCCTTCCGCCCCTGTGGTTGAAACGCGCCAGGGCGCACTGACTGGTTTAACCGATGAAAACGTTCACCTCTGGTGCGGTATTCCCTACGCCGCACCGCCCGTGGGGGAGTGGCGCTGGCGCTCACCTCGGCCCCCTGAACGCTGGGATGGCCTGCGCGAGGCCACGGCTTTCTCGCCCTCAAGCTGGCAAAGCAGCGAGTATTGTCAGGAGTTAGGCGGCGGCGATCCGGGCCAGTTTTCTGAAGATTGTCTCTATCTTAACGTCTGGTCCCCCACAGAGCGCGCCGAGCCGCTTCCGGTTATGGTCTGGCTGCACGGGGGCGGGTTTACGATTGGTGCCGGTGGCCTGCCGCCGTATAACGGCAAAGCGCTGGCCACGCGCGGCGTGGTTGTCGTGACCATCAACTACCGTCTCGGTCATCTCGGCTTTTTCGCCCATCCGGCGCTGGAAGGGGAAGAAGATCGCGTGGTGCATAATTTTGCCCTGCTGGATCAGATCGCCGCCCTCGAATGGGTGCGGGAAAATATCGCCGGGTTTGGTGGCGATCCCGCTAATGTGACCCTGTTTGGCGAATCCGCTGGCGCGCGCAGCGTGCTCTCTCTGCTGGCCTCGCCGCTGGCAGCAGGATTGTTCCATAAGGCGATTGTCCAAAGCGGATATACCCTGCCGGACACGCCGCGCGAGCAGGCGCTGCAAAAAGGGGAAGCGTTGGCCGCCCATTTCGGTCTGGAAAATGCGACCGCCGAGCAGCTGCGCGCCATTCCGCCCGACGCATTCTGGCCGCTCACCGCGCCGCTGAACGTTGCTCCGGCGCCCATCGTCGGAGATTGCGTTCTGCCGGAAGCCATGCTGGACGTCTTTTTCGCCGCCCGTCAGCATCCCGTGCCGGTGATGATTGGCTCCAACAGCGATGAAGCCAGCGTGATGGCGGTGTTTGGCATCGATCTCGCCGGACAAATTCAGAAGCTTCGCCGGGAGCGTCGCTTCGGGCTGGGGCTGATTAAGCTGCTCTATCCGGGCGTGAAGGGCGATGAAGAGCTGGGCAGGCAGGTGTGCCGCGACATGGCCTTTACCACCATGGGCTACGTGGTGATGCAGGCCCAGCAGCGCGTGGGTGGGTTGTGCTGGCGCTACTGGTTTGACTATGTCGCAGAGGCGGAACATGGCACGTATATCAACGGCGCCTGGCACGGCAACGAAATTCCCTATGTCTTCGATACGCTCGGCCAGGTGGAGCCTTCACGTCATTATGTCAATGAGCGGGATCTGCAGTTTGCTGCCCAGGTGGCGGATTACTGGGTGAGCTTCGCGCGTGACGCGGGTCGTCGCGACAGCCTGCCCGGGCCAGCGCACTGGCCCGCGTGTCGCAAAGGGCGGGACGTTCTGTTACGCATTGGCGTGAATAAACATGCAGCTTTCAGGCTTGAAAACCGCTTTATGCGCGCCCGCATGAGCCTCTTTAAACGGGTGATGAAGCATCACGTCAGCCTCGATTAAGCAAACAGGCGCGAAACGCCGCGAGACCATTTTCCTCGCCTGGCGTTTCGCGCAGCACCAGCCGGTAGCTTGCGCCGGTTTTTATGCTTGTCTCATAGGGCCGCATCAGCCTTCCTGCGTGAATATCTTCTGCCACCAGCGTCTCGTCGGCGATGGCGACGCCCAGTCCCTGAATGGCGGCCGTAATGGCGAGATCCATCGTATCGAAGTGTTGATTTTTGTGCATGACAAAGCCCGGACCTTCCTGTTTCGTCAGCCACAGCGACCAGTCGGTCTTATCCCTTGTGGGGTGAAGGAACGTTAACGATCCCAGCGCTGCTCCTGTCCGCACCGGGCTTATCACCGGGGTGAGCGCCTCGTCGAACAGCAGATCGCCTGCGCTCATGTGCGTGCCGAACACAATGGCCGCGTCGTAAGATTCGGTTTTGAAATTGACGTTGTGATCGGTGGTGGTGGTCAGCGCAATTTGCAGGTCCGGATGTTCGCGCTCCACCTCCAGCAGGCGCGGCACCAGCCAGCGCATGGCGCAGGTGGGGGCCTTTAGCCGGATCACGGTGTGCTGGCTGCGGGCCTGGTCGGCCACGGACAGCAGCTGCTCGAAAGCGGACTGGAGTTCTGGAAGCAGGGCGCTGCCCTGCGCCGAGAGGCGCAGCCCGCGCGCGTGACGTTCAAAAAGCGGAAAGCCAAACCACGCCTCAAGGGAGGCGATCTTACGGCTCACGGCACCCTGCGTCAGACACAGTTCTGCGGCGGCATGGGTAAGATTGAGGTGACGCGCGGTGACTAAAAATGCGTCAATGGCGTTAAGGGGGAGCGAACGGCGCGACATAGAAAATACCTCAGCTATGCATTTTTCTCATGGCTATTATGACAACAATTCGATTGTCCCGACAGTACAGATGTTGTTTGAATAGTTATGCAATGTCCATGAGAAGGGAAAGAGGATGACTTTACGAACGCCTGTGCAAACGCGCTCCAAACTGCCAGATGTGGGAACCACCATTTTTACCATTATCGGCCAGCTCTCGGCGCAGCATAACGCGATTAACCTTTCTCAGGGCGCACCGAATTTCTCCTGCGACCCGAAGCTGATTGCGGGCGTCACCCGCGCAATGGAGGCGGGGCATAACCAATACGCGTCAATGACCGGTCTGCCGCCGCTAAAAGAACGTATTGCCGATAAAATTGCCACGCTCTACGGCACGCGGTATGACCCTGCCAGCGAGGTGCTGGTGACCGCCAGCGCCAGCGAAGGGCTCTATTCGGCAATAAGCGGGCTGGTGCATCCGGGTGATGAGGTGATCTACTTTGAGCCGTCATTTGACAGCTACGCGCCGATTGTCCGTCTGCAGGGGGCAACCCCGATAGCCATCAAGCTCACCGTGCCGGATTTTGCCGTCAACTGGGATGAGGTTCGCGCCGCGATCACCCCGCGCACGCGGATGATCATCATCAATACGCCGCATAACCCGAGCGGCCAGGTCTTCTCCGCCAATGACCTGCAGCAGCTGGCGGCGCTGACGCGCAATACCGATATCATTATTTTGTCTGACGAAGTGTACGAACACGTCGTTTTTGACGATAAGCCGCACCACGGTATGGCCACGCACCCGCAGCTGGCGGAGCGCAGCGTGATTATTTCCTCTTTCGGAAAAACCTATCACGTCACCGGGTGGCGCGTGGGTTATTGTGTTGCACCGGCGGTACTGATGGACGAGATTTGTAAAGTCCATCAATTTTTAATGTTTTCTGCCGATACGCCAATGCAGCACGCGTTTGCTGAACATATGGTCGACCCGCAAACCTGGCTGTCGCTGTCGGCGTTTTACCAGCGCAAGCGCGATCTGCTGCACAGCCTGCTGGCGGATTCGCCGTTTACGCTGCTGCCGAGCGCCGGTTCGTTCTTCATGCTGGCGGACTACAGCCAGTTCAGCGACGAGCGCGACAGCGAGCTGGTGAAACGGCTGATCGTTGAGTACGGCGTTGCCACCATTCCACTGTCGGCGTTTTATGCGGACGGTACGGATAATAAATTGATTCGTCTCTCTTTTGCGAAAGATGAGGCGACGTTACGGGCAGGTGCCCAGGCCCTGTGTCGGGTTAAACCACGCTGAGATAGGCTCTAAGGAGTTGTAGATGAAATTACGCGCGTTAGTTGTCGGCATGGGATTGCTGTGTACCTTTTCTTCCTTCGCGGCCACCGAGCTGCGTTACGGTCTGGAAGCGGAATATCCGCCGTTTGAAAGCCGCAATGCGGCGGGCGAACTGGAAGGGTTTGACGTTGAGCTGGGGAATGCCATCTGCAAAGCGGCTGCGCTGAAGTGCAGCTGGGTTGAAACCTCGTTTGATGCGCTGATCCCGGGCCTGGTGGCGAAGAAATTTGACGCCATCAACTCGGCGATGAACATCACCGAGCAGCGCCGCAAGAGCATTGATTTTACCCAGCCGATTTACCGTATTCCGTCGCAACTGGTCGGCAAGGCCGGTACGGCGGTTGAGGCAACCCCAGAAGGGCTGAAGGGGAAAACCATCGGCGTGCTGCAGGGATCCATTCAGGAAACCTATGCGAAAGAGCACTGGGAAAAGCAGGGTGTCACCGTGGTGTCTTATAAAGATCAGAATATGGCCTGGGGCGATCTGCTGAATGGCCGTATCGACGCCTCGCTGGTCATGTCCGCGGCCGGGCAGGCAGGTTTCCTCAGCAAGCCGCAGGGGAAAGGGTTTGGCTTCATCGGCAAACCGGTATCTGACGACACTATCCTCGGCAGTGGGATCGGTTTTGGGTTGCGTAAGGGCGACGAGGCCACCAAAAAGCAGCTTGATGCCGCGATTGATAAAGTTCGTGCCGACGGCACGATCGCTAAACTCGCTGATAAGTACTTCCCGGGTATCAATGTCAGCGTAAAATAACCGCCTCATTAGCCCCGGTGAGTGATGTCGCACCGGGGCATTTTTATACACATTTTCCAGGCTTTCTTTACACCACTTTCGGGCCGTTCTGGTCGACAGAAAATATTTCTCACTTTGTTCAGATAATCATCGGCCAACAATTGGATTCTTAACCATTTTTGTTTAGGCTGTGCGTTCTTTCTTGCCGTCATTTCGCCGAGCGCGAAACACATTCACACGACCATAAGGACGTTTTTCCAGGCATGAATCGCAGACGTTTTCTAAAAGGCTCGCTGGCAGTGGCAGCCCTGAGCGGCACATCTGGGCTTGCTTCCCTGTTTTCCAAAGCGGCATACGCTGCCGACTCTGACATTGCTGACGGCCAGAGCCGTCGTTTTGACTTCTCCGTACTGCAATCCATGGCGCATGACCTGGCGAAAACCCCGTGGGGTGGCGCGCCGCGTCCGCTGCCGGACACGCTGGCGACCATGACGCCGCAGGCGTACAACGCCATCCGCTACGATGAAAAACAGTCACTGTGGAACAACATTGAAGGGCGTCAGCTGGACGTGCAGTTCTTCCATATGGGGATGGGGTTCCGTCGCCGCGTGCGGATGTTCTCGCTGGACCAGTCTACCGCCATGGCGCGCGAGATCCACTTCCGTCCGGAGCTGTTCAGCTACGGCGAAACGGGTGTGGATACCAAACAGCTGGAAGGGCAAAGCGATCTCGGCTTTGCGGGCTTCCGCGCCTTCAAGGCCCCTGAACTGGCGCGTCGCGATATCGTCTCTTTCCTGGGCGCGAGCTATTTCCGCGCGGTGGATGACACCTACCAGTACGGCCTGTCTGCCCGCGGTCTGGCGGTAGATACCTTTACCGACACGCCGGAAGAGTTCCCGGACTTTACCTCCTTCTGGTTTGAAACCGTCAAGCCCGGCGACACGACCTTTACCGTCTATACGCTGCTGGACAGCCCGAGCGTCACCGGCGCCTATAAATTCGTGATCCACTGCGAGAAGAGCCAGGTGATTATGGAGGTGGAAAACCATCTCTACGCGCGTAAGGACATCAAGCAGCTCGGCATCGCGCCGATGACCAGCATGTTCAGCTGCGGCAATAACGAACGCCGCATGTGTGACACCATTCACCCGCAAATTCATGACTCCGACCGCCTGGCAATGTGGCGCGGCAACGGGGAGTGGATTTGTCGTCCGCTGAACAACCCGCAGAAGCTGCAGTTCAACGCCTATATGGACAAAAACCCGAAAGGTTTCGGCCTGCTGCAGCTCGATCGCGATTTCTCGCACTATCAGGACGTGATGGGCTGGTATAACAAACGCCCGAGCCTGTGGGTTGAACCGCGTAACGACTGGGGTAAAGGCGCGGTTGGCCTGATGGAGATCCCGACCACCGGTGAAACGCTGGATAACGTGGTCTGCTTCTGGCAGCCGGAAAAAGCGGTGAAAGCGGGCGACGAGCTGGACTTTAAATATCGTCTGTACTGGAGCGCCATGCCGCCGGTGCGTTCTCCGCTGGCCAACGTCTTCGCCACCCGTACCGGCATGGGCGGGTTCCCGGAAGGCTGGGCACCGGGCGAAAATTACCCGAAAGTATGGGCCCGTCGCTTTGCCATCGACTTCGTCGGCGGCGACCTGAAGGCCGCTGCGCCAAAAGGCATCGAGCCGGTGATCACGCTCTCCAGCGGTGAAGCGAAGCAGGTTGAGATCCTCTACGTGGAGCCGTTTGACGGCTACCGCATCCTGTTTGACTGGTATCCAACCTCGGATTCAACGGAGCCGGTGGATATGCGCCTGTTCCTGCGTTGCCAGGGCGATGCCATCAGCGAAACCTGGCTGTACCAGTATTTCCCGCCAGCGCCGGACAAACGTCAGTATGTTGATGACAGGGTGATGCGTTAACCCTTGTGCCGGGTGGCGGCTTCGCCTTACCCGGCCTACGTTTCGATACTGTAGGCCGGGTAAGCGTTAGCGCCACCCGGCAATTGAGAGGCACCATGTCTTCAGAAATCATCCCCGTTACCCAGGATATCGAGCTTCGCGCCGTCGAAGAGCGTTACACCACCGACCTGCACAACCTCGTCATCAAAAACAAAACCTATTTGCAGACTGCCTTTGACTGGGCGCAGCACGTGGGCGGCGAAGAGGATACCCGCCGCAACGTGCAGAGTAACCAGATGCTGCACCAGCGCGGCTACGCCAAAATGTTTCTGATCTTCGCGGGTGATGAACTGGTCGGCGTGCTGTCGTTTAATACGATTGAATCAGCCAACAAGGCCGGGTACATCGGCTACTGGCTGGATGAAGATCGCCAGGGGCAGGGCATTCTCTCCCGGTCACTTCAGGCGTTTATGCGCTACTACGTGGAACGCGGTGAGATCCGGCGTTTTGTGATCAAGTGTCGGGTGGCGAATCAGCACAGCAACAGCGTTGCCGTGCGCAACGGTTTTACGCTGGAAGGTTGCCTGCGGGAAGCGGAGTACCTGAACGGTCGCTTTGACGATGTGAATATCTACGGCAAGATTTATACCCTATAACGCCCCCAGCAGCGGGGTGCGGGTGATGCGCTGGTCGCCATTAATCACCTTTTCGCCGCGCAGGTGAATGCTCTCGCCGGCAAACGCTTCAATGACAGCATCGTCGGTGATTTCAACCCGGTGCTCGATGAGCACATCACCGCTTATCCGCGCGCGCCCCTGGATCACGACCTTATCGTCAAGCATGATTGGCCCGCCGCGCAGCCAGGCCTGACCGCCAATCAGGACGTGGTGCTTGATGACGCAGTTTCCTTCCACCACGGCGTTCTCCGCAATCTGAGAGCTGTAGCGCACCGTCGGGATCGCATCGTCGTCATAGCCGGCAATCACGCGGGCGTTGCCATAGACTTTTGCGCAGTCGCACACCCAGACGTTATTCAGATCGTTGCCTTCGAGGATGGCGTTGTCGAATATTTCGGCGCGGTGCTCAACAAAGGCAAAGTTGACCATCGCCTCGCCGTAGATTTGCGCCTGGTGCACAATGCGCGACTGGCTGACGGTCGCCTTATCGTAGATTTGCAGGATCTGTTCATGGTCCGGCGTTAGCCCTTTGGCAGCAATCACCACGCTGTGATGCAGTACGCGAGCCTCGCCGTAGATATGGCACTCGCCCCGCACGCAGGACTGCTGAATAGTGACGTTGTCACTTATTCGCGCCCCGTGGCTGACCTCCGCGCCGTCCAGCCAGCAGCTGTCGCCGATACGGGCATCATGGCTGACGACGCACGGCAGGGTAAGGCGCGCGTTGCCGGACACGACGGCACCGGCGAACACCACGCTGTTTTCGTCGTAGATCCAGCAGTCGCCGTCCTGCGCGAGGGCGCGCTCGTCGTCAATCCAGCCGCCTTTGGTACCGGCCGTCACGTCGTTAAAATCCACCGTGGCGACGATCTGTCGCAGCGTCGCAGAGTGGGCTGTCTCGCCGCTTTTCCATTGCCAGAGGCGGGTCTCGTCGCTAAGGCGATATTTGGTCATCTTTGTGTCTCTGATAAGCGTCTTAACTAAACGTAGCAAATTTTTCGGTTTTCGAACGACTGGCAACCAGGCGGTAAACGCCTTAAAATGGCATTCAGGATGCACTTTCAACTTATGCAGGCTCAGGAAAAAATAATGACAGTCGATGAGAATTACTTCACAGAGAAATATGGCTTAACCCGCACCCATTCAGAGGTGCTGTTCAGTGCGCAAAAGATTAAACCGGGTAAAACGCTGGATCTGGGCTGCGGCAATGGCCGTAACAGCCTCTATCTGGCGGCCAACGGTTACGATGTGACCGCGTGGGACAAGAACCCGATGAGCATCGATAATATCGAGCGCATCAAGGCGGAAGAAGGGATCGATAACCTCCAGACGGTGGTTAAAGATCTCAATAACCTGAGTTTTGACGGCGAGTACGATTTCATTTTCTCCACCGTGGTGCTGATGTTCCTGGAGTCAAAAACCATCCCGGGACTTATTGCCAACATGCAGCGCTGCACGAAGCCGGGCGGCTACAACCTGATTGTTGCCGCCATGGATACGGCGGATTATCCGTGCACCGTCGGCTTCCCGTTTGCGTTTAAAACCGGTGAGTTGAGCAACTACTACGAAGGCTGGGAGTTGCTCAAATACAATGAAGACGTTGGCGAGCTGCACCGCACCGATGAAAACGGCAACCGCATCAAGCTGCGCTTTGCCACTATGCTGGCGCGCAAGCCCGCTTAACGGGCGGCCAGCAGGCAGATCTGCAGCGCAGTGTTGTAAGACGCCTCGAACGACGACAGCGGCAGGAATTCAAACTTCGAGTGGAAGTTATGCGCGCCGGTGAAGAAGTTCGGCGTGAGCAACCCTTTTGCCGAGAGCGCCGCGCCGTCGGTCCCGCCGCGCATGGGCGTCGGTTTCGGCGTGATGCCGAGCGATTCCATCGCCTCAAACATCAGATCGATGGCGCGTCGGTCTTCGCCAATCGCATTGCTGATATTGCTGTAGGTATCTTCAATGCGATAGTCGACCGTGGCCGTGGGATGTTGGGCGGCAATCAGCGCGGCAACGTCGGCAATCTGCTGCTTGCGGGCGGCAAAGCTGTCCTTGTCAAAGTCCCGGATATTGGCCTTAAGAACGGCCTCGTTCTGCCCGGCCTGAATGCCGTTAAACCAGATATAGCCTTCACGTCCCTCGGTGCACTCTGGCGTTTGCTGGCGGTCAAAATGGTTGATGTAGTCAGTCGCCATCAGCAGGGGATTCACCAGCACGCCTTTGGCGGACATCGGGTGCGCCGTCACGCCGGTAAAGCGGATCTCAGCGGCTGCCGCATTAAAGTTCTCGTAGACAATTTCGCCCAGCTCGCAGCAGTCAATGGTCCAGGCAAAGTCGACGTCGAAGCGCTTAAGATCCAGCGCTTTGGCACCGTTCAGGCCGATCTCTTCATCAGGCACAAATGCCACGACGATATCTCCATGCTGATGTTCAGCCGTCAGGTTTTCCAGCACCGTCATGACGACCGTGACCGCCGATTTATTATCCGCGCCCAATACGCTGGTTCCGTCGCTGAAAATAATCTCCTCATTCGGATAAGCCAGAATTTCAGGATGCTCTTTAACCCGCAGCCAGATGTCTTTTTCTTTATTCAGACAGAGATCTTCACCGGTAAAGGTTAATATTTGTGGATGAATATCCGGTGATAATCCCACGTCCACGGTATCAATATGGGTAATAAAGCCGATGCGCGGCGCACCGGGCACGTTGCCTTTTTTTACCGCCGTCACCGTGGCGAATTCATCAATCACAATGTCGTCTAACCCCAGCTGCGCCAGCTCCTGCGCCAGCTCCTGCGCCAGCTCCCGCGCCATGTCGTGTTGGCCCGCCGTTGAGGGCAGGGTTTTGACTTTGGGATCGCTCTGGCTGGTAATAGCGAGATAGCGGAAAAAACGGTGCGTTAATTGTCTGGAAAGCGGCGAGCCCATAGTGATTTGTTCCTTATTTATTTTTCGGGTGTTTGCCACATCACTTTAATGTTATTTATGAAATGGCAAAAGAATTAATTAGCCGTCGAATTAAAAAGACAGGAATAAATGATGAAAAGCAAACTCACAACTTTAGCGCTGGCACTCGCTGCACTCACGGTCAGTTCCACCGTTGCCGCGAAAACGCTGGTGTATTGCTCCGAAGGATCGCCGGAAAACTTTAATCCTCAGTTATACACCTCGGGAACCAGCGTGGACGCCAGCGCCGTGCCGGTCTATAACCGGCTGGTCGATTTCAAACCCGGCACCACGGAGCTGGTGCCGAGCCTGGCGGAGCGATGGGAGGTCAGCGACGACGGCAAGGTTTATACCTTCCATCTGCGTAAAGGCGTCAAGTTCCAGAGCAATAAATCCTTCACGCCGACCCGCGACCTTAACGCCGACGACGTGATTTTCTCGTTTATGCGGCAGAAAGACGTGAATCATCCCTACCACAACGTCTCTAACGGCAGCTACTCCAACTTCGAAAGTCTGGAATTTGGCAGCCTGATAACGAGCATTGATAAAGTTGATGACCACACCGTGCGCTTTACCCTGGCGCACCCGGAAGCGCCGTTTGTCGCCGATCTGGCATGGTATTTTGCCTCGATCCTTTCCGCAGAGTATGCCGACGCGATGCTAAAGGCGGGCACGCCGGAGAAGGTGGATATGGAGCCCATCGGCACCGGGCCGTTTAAGCTGGCGCAGTATCAGAAGGATTCGCGGATCCTGTTTACGGCGTTCGCAGACTACTGGCAGGGGAAATCGAAGCTGGATCGGCTGGTGTTTAGCATCACACCCGATGCCTCCGTGCGTTTTGCCAAAATTGAGAAGAACGAATGTCAGGTGATGCCGTTCCCGAACCCGGCGGACCTGCCGCGCATGAAGGCGAACAAAGACATCAACCTGATGAGCAAAGCCGGACTTAACACCGGTTTTCTGGCTTTCAATACCCAAAAGCCGCCGCTGGATAACGTAAAAGTCCGTCAGGCGCTGGCGATGGCCATCAATAAACCGGCCATCATTGATGCCGTGTTCCACGGCACCGGCACCACGGCGAAGAACCTGCTGCCGCCGGGCGTCTGGAGCGCTGACAGCGAGCTTAAGGATTACGATTACGATCCCGAAAAGGCGAAGGCGCTGCTGAAAGAGGCCGGTTTTGCCAACGGCGTGAGCGTCGACCTGTGGGCGATGCCGGTGCAGCGTCCGTACAATCCGAATGCGAAACGCATGGCGGAGATGATACAGTCCGACTGGGCGAAAGTCGGCGTACAGACCAAAATCGTCACCTACGAATGGGGCGAATACCTTAAGCGCGTGAAGGGCGGTGAACATCAGGCCGCGCTGATGGGCTGGACGACCGCAACGGGCGATCCCGACAACTTCTTTGGTCCGCTGTTTACCTGCACCTCGGCAAACGGCGGTTCAAATTCAGCGAAATGGTGCTATAAGCCCTTTGATAAAATTATTGCGGAAGCAAAATCAACGACCGACCGCGATAAGCGCGTGGCGCTGTATAAAGAGGCTCAGCAGATGATGCATGACCAGATGCCCGCAGTGATGATTGCGCATTCAACCATTTTCGAACCGGTGCGCAAGGAGGTGACGGGCTATGAAATCGACCCGTTTGGCAAACATCTGTTCTGGCAACTGGATATAAATCAGTAATTTTTCACTGCCCGGCACGCCTCCGGGCAGTCTTTTCGCAATTTGTGCTCCCCGCATCATTTTTTGTCACAACAAACCCGCCCGTCTTTTGCTATAACTTCAAATGCATACTTGCAGATAACATGGAAAACTATCATGCGTACTCAAACTTTTTTTAAAGTTGCAGTGCTTACTGGTCTGTTGGCGCTGGCGGGCTGTTCTTCAAAAGTCGCCGCTCCCGAACAATACTCCGGCTTTTTAAAAGACTATTCAGGATTACAACAGACGACATCTGCGACGGGAAAACCAACGCTGCGTTGGGTTGACCCTTCCTATAACGAAGCGAATTACGACAGTATTCTCTGGACGCCGATTACTTATTATCCAACGCCAAAACCAACCACTCAAATTGGGCAAAAAACGCTTGATGAGCTGTTGAATTACACCAATACCAAAATGAAAACGGCTATTGGTACGCGTAAGCCAATTGTGACCACGCCGGGTAAACACAGCCTGATTTTCCGCGGTGCTATTACCGGGGTGAGTTCGCAGAAAGAGGGTCTGCAGTTCTATGAAGTGGTGCCGGTCGCGCTGGTGGTAGCGGGTACGCAGATGGCAACCGGGCATCGCACCATGGATACGCATCTCTTCTTTGAAGGCGAGCTGATCGATGCGGCCACCAACAAACCGGTCATGAAGGTGGTGCGTAAAGGCGAAGGTAAAGATCTGAACAACGAAAGTACGCCAATGACCTTTGCGACGCTGAAGCAGGTTGTTGATGATATGGCGACGGATGCCACCATGTTTGATGTGAAAAAAACCGCTAAATAAAGTAAAAGACCACCTTCTTAGAAGGTGGCTTTTGAGAATGCCCCCTGTAAGGGGGGCGATTGTCACCTTCCTCATGCTACTCTAGCAATTCCATCTGCTGTTCGTGCGTTTGCTCCATTTTCTCCTGATGCCGCACATATCGTCTGATAATTTCCTCGTTAACACCGACAGTATCTACAAAGTATCCACGTGACCAAAAGTGGTTACCCCATAGCTTCTTTCGTATATGTGGAAAACGATTGTAGAGCCTGATTGCACTGCGGCCTTTCAGATGCCCCATCAGGGTTGATATTGAGATTTTAGGTGGGACGATTACAACAAGATGTACATGATCTGGCTGAATATTTAGCTCCAGAACCTCACAATCTTTTATTCCGCAGAGAATGTAGATTGTCCTGTAAAGCTCCTTACCCAGCTTATCTTTCAGGATCCTGAAGCGGTACTTTGGCGTCCAGACTATGTGGTATTTGCAACGCCAATATACATGTGATGAACTCCTGTAAAGCCCCATGTCGGTCTGTCTCCTTTTACTTGTGGTGAGTAAGCAGAGATATTCCGGCATGGGCATTCTTCAGGCTATAGCCTTACAGGATCAATCACCACCTCCCTAGGAGGTGGTTTAGGGGTGACAATAAAACGGCCTGCGCAATGCAGGCCTTTTTATTTACGCCGTTCGTAAGCGCCTGAACCAGGTTTCCGGTTTGGTAAACATCACCATATTTCCCCCCAGAATCAGCACTAATCCCACAATACCGTTGATATGCCAGACGTAGCCTTCATACACCGTGGAGATGGACAACGCCACCAGCGGGAAGAGCAGCGTGCTGTAGGCCGCTTTGCCCGGACCAATGCGGCCCACCAGCGTGAAGTAGGCGCCAAAGGCAATGACCGAACCAAACAGTGCCAGATAGAGCAGCGCGCCAACGTAGCTGAAGGTCCACTCTGGCGCGAAGCTGTCGCCTCTGAACAGGGCAATGCAGCCCATCACCAGCGTGCCGTAGAGCATCGCCCAGGCGTTGGTGGTCATGGTTTCAAGGCCTCTGCGCTGATGGCGCATGCTGATCATATTGCCCAGCGAGAAGCCGTAGGTGCCGAGCGCGGAAAGACCAATCCCGGTCAGAAGCGACGCGCTCCAGCCACTGGCCAGAAGATCGTCCCAGAAGAGGGTGATGATCCCGACCAGCCCCAGTGCCGCCGCCGTCCAGAACCGTGCCGGCGGACGCTGCCCGAAGAAAATAAAGCTGTTAATGGCGTTATAGAGCACGGCCATGGAGAAGATCACCGATTCCAGCCCGGTATTGATGTGCGAGGCTGCGGTATAAAAACACCAGAAGTTAAAGCAGAAAACGCAGCATCCCTGAAGCATGCAATAAAGGTGATCCCGCAGCGCCAGCTTGCGCAGGCGGCGAAGGGCGATTAACGCCACCATCATCGTGAGGCTGGCGACGGCGAAGCGCCAGAAAATAGAGACGGGCGCGGCTACGGGGCCCTGCTGCAGGAAAATCGCAATCCAGGTGGTTCCCCAGATAACCACCACCAGTCCGTATAATAATGCGTTCATACTTTTTCTCTTCTCAAACCACGGAAGCCCGCAGTATGGCGCTGAGATCCGCAACGGGCTTTCACCGGCTTGCGGGTGACTTGCAAAATCTTGCGCTTTTTTCTTCCGTGGGGGCTGGCAACGGGAGACAACTCTTCTTAGACTGATATTCCAGTCAATCACGCGCTAACGGTTATGTCTCACGCTTACGATACCTTTGAAACGCTTTGCCAACAGAATGCAGTCCTGCGGGAAACCGTCTCGCTGAATTCGGGCATTCAGCTGGCAGCGTGGTACAACAAGCACGATACGATAACGGTAAAAAGCAACCATCATACCCTCAGCCTGTACGTGGCAGACGGCTACGAAAGCTATCAAAAAACGCCGGGCGGCTGGAAGAACGGCGGGGGACCGGACCGTTTCTGTTTGATGCCAAAAGAGAGCGAATCGACGTGGGATATCCGTGATGACCTGTCGTTTGTGCATCTCTACTGCACCGATGAACACCTGCGCGACGTGGGGGAAAAGATCTGGGACAAGCGGCCGCTTTCGCTGACGCTGGACGAGCGCATTTTTGGTAGCGATCCGAAGATCACCGCGCTGTATCGCCAGTTTTTGCTCGGCTGCGACTGGCAGCAGAATGCCAACCAGCTCACCCTGAGCACGGCCTCTACGCTGCTTCTGACCCATCTGCTGCAAAACTACTCTAACGTTCAGTGGAAGCTGCCGGTCGTCACCGGCGGGCTATCGCCGTTCGTGCTGCGCAACGTGCTGGCCTTTATCGAAGAGAACCTGGGCCAGCCCCTGACGCTGGCTGAACTGGCGGCGCAGGCCGCCCTCAGCGAATACCATTTTGCCCGCATGTTCCGCCAGTCGACGGGGCTGGCGCCGCATCAGTACGTGATGCAGAGGCGAATGGAAAAAGCGAAGGCCCTGGTGCAGCACACCTCGACGCCGCTGACGGACATCGCCCTTGCCTGCGGGTTTAACTCCGCCAGCCACTTCAGCAACCGCTTTCGCAGCGCGACGGGCATGACGCCTTCGCAGCTACGCGCGGCGAGCGCGTGAAAACAGGGCATAGCATACGCCGCCCAGCACCAGCCCCCAGAATGCCGAACCGATGCCGAGGATCGTGACGCCGCTTGCGGTCATCAGGAACGTGACGATAGCCGCGTCGCGCTCCGCTTCGTGATTCAGCGCCTGATATAAACTTCCGCTGATGGTGCCCAGCAGCGCCAGACCGGCGAGCGTCTGGATCCAGCTGAGCGGCAGAGCGGCCATCAGCCCGGTAATCGAGCCGCCGAAAATCCCCGCCAGCAGATAAAACCCTCCGGCTGCGATGGCCGCCAGCCAGCGTTTATCGGCGTCCGGGTGCGCATCCGGGCTTTGGCAAATGGCGGCCGTAATGGCCGCGATACAGATAGAAAAGACGCCAAAAGGAGAAAGCAGCAGCGCCAGCGCCCCCGTAACGATGATGAGCGGAGAGACCGCCAGCGGGTAACCGGAGGCCTTCATCGTGGCGAACCCCGGCGCGTTTTGCGATGCCATGGTGACCAGGAAGAAGGGCACGCCGATACTCACCAGGCTGGTGAAGGTGAACGTGGGGGCAATAAACTCGGGCATCACAAGAGAGAGGGTGAGCTTATCAGTGACAACGTCACCTCCAGCCCTTGCCACGATACCGCCGACCAGCAGCGTAACTACGATGGCATAGCGCGGCGCCAGCGCTTTTGCTATCAACCACGCCGCAATCATGCTGCCGCACAGCAGAAAGTGTCCCTCAAGATGCGCAAACGCGTGCAGGCCAAACTGCAGCAACACCCCAGCCAGCATGGCGGCAGCCAGCGAATGGGGGATCAGCCTCATCAGACGGGCGAAGAGCCCGGTGATGCCGCACAGTAAAATGAGCACGTTAGCAAAGATGAACACGCCGATCGTTTCAGCCAGCGTCACGCCGTGCAGGCTGGTGGCGAGCAGCGCCGCGCCGGGCGTCGACCAGGCGGTCAGCACCGGCGCTTTGTACCACCAGGAAAGCGCCAGCGTGCTGACACCCATCCCAATCCCCAGCGCGGTCATCCAGCCCGCAATCTGCTGTGCGCTGGCGCCTGCCGCAGCGGCGGCCTGCCAGATGATGGCGGCCGAGCTGGCGTAACCGACCAGCACGGCGACAAAACCAGCCAGTGCGACTGGAACAAGGTGAGAGGAAGGGCGCATGGAAACTCCGTTGTGCGTTATAACGTCCGACATAAGGTAGCACTGTGCGCTATAGCGTACAAGTGGTATGCTGATCGCCATCAGGAGGGAACATGGACATCACACTACATCTTGCAACCACGCTGAAAACGCTGCGCCAGGCGCGCGGCTGGAGTTTGTCGAAGCTCGCAGACGAGACCGGCGTGTCAAAAGCCATGCTGGGGCAAATCGAGCGCAATGAATCCAGCCCGACGGTGTCGACGCTGTGGAAAATTGCCACAGGACTGAACGTTCCGTTTTCCGCCTTTATCACGCCGGAGGCGGATCGGCATGCGGTGTTTGACCCGCAGCAGCAGGCGATGGTGGTTAAACCGCTCTTTCCGTGGGACGAGACGCTCGGGTTTGATTATTTCTCCATTACGCTGGCGCCCGGCGCGCTGAGTGAATCCACGCCGCATGAGGCCGGGGTGATTGAACATGTGGTGGTGGTCAGCGGCGAGCTGGAGATGAAGCTTGACGGCAAGTGGCAGACGATTTCTGCCGATTCGGGCGTCCGTTTTGCCGGTGATAAACCGCACGCCTACCGCAACAGCAGCGACCGGACGGTGCATTTTCACTCCCTGATTCATTATCCCCGCTGAGGCTACGCAAAACTGTTTCGCTGACGCATACTTCTGACTACAATAGCCGCCATTTTGACCATAACGGATAACGACGAAGTATGCGCCTGCAATCCCATCATCTTGAACTTTTAAGCCCGGCCCGCGACGCCGCCATTGCCCGTGAAGCGATCCTTCACGGCGCTGACGCCGTCTACATTGGTGGCCCTGGCTTCGGTGCCCGCCATAACGCCAGCAACAGCCTGAGCGATATTGCTGAACTGGTGCCGTTCGCCCACCGTTTCGGGGCGAAAGTGTTCGTGACCCTGAACACCATTCTTCATGATGATGAGCTGGAGCCTGCGCAACGTCTGATTACCGATCTCTACCAGACCGGCGTTGATGCCCTGATCGTTCAGGACATGGGCGTGCTTGAGCTGGATATTCCGCCTATTGAGCTGCATGCCAGTACCCAGTGTGATATCCGTACGGTTGAGAAGGCGAAGTTTCTCTCCGACGTCGGCTTTTCGCAGATCGTTCTGGCGCGCGAGCTGAACCTGAATCAGATCCGCGATATTCATCAGGCGACCGACGCGACGATTGAATTCTTTATCCACGGCGCGCTGTGCGTTGCCTATTCCGGTCAGTGCAATATTTCCCACGCGCAGACCGGCCGCAGCGCCAACCGCGGCGACTGTTCTCAGGCCTGCCGCCTGCCGTATACCCTGAAAGACGATCAGGGCCGCGTCGTGGCGTTCGAAAAACACCTGCTCTCCATGAAGGATAACGATCAGACGGCCAACCTGGGCGCGCTGATCGACGCGGGCGTGCGTTCCTTCAAGATTGAAGGACGCTACAAAGATATGAGCTACGTGAAGAACATCACCGCGCACTATCGCCAGATGCTGGACGCCATCATCGAAGATCGCGGCGACCTGGCGCGCGCGTCGGCCGGTCGCACCGAGCATTTCTTTATTCCGTCGACGGACAAAACGTTCCACCGCGGCAGTACGGACTATTTTGTGAATGCCCGTAAAGGTGATATTGGGGCGTTTGACTCACCGAAGTTTATCGGTTTACCGGTCGGTGAAGTGCTGAAAGTGGCGAAAGATCACCTGGATGTTGAAGTGACGGAACCGCTGGCAAACGGCGATGGCCTTAACGTGATGATTAAGCGTGAAGTCGTGGGCTTCCGCGCCAATACGGTGGAGAAAACCGGCGAGAACCGCTACCGCGTATGGCCGAATGAAATGCCCGCCGATCTCTACAAGGCGCGGCCGAACGCGGCGCTTAACCGTAACCTCGATCATAACTGGCAGCAGGCGCTGCTGAAAACCTCCAGCGAACGTCGTATCGCCGTGGATATTGAGCTGGGCGGCTGGGAAGAGCAGCTGATTCTGACCATGACCTGTGAAGACGGCATCAGCGTGACGCATACGCTCGATGGCCTGTTCGAGGTGGCAAACAACGCGGAAAAAGCGCTTAACAGCCTGAAGGATGGCGTGGCGAAGCTGGGCCAGACGATTTACTACGCGCGCGCAATCGACGTGAATCTGCCGGACGCGCTGTTCGTGCCAAACAGCCTGCTTAACGCGTTCCGCCGTGAAACGGCAGAGATGCTGGACGCCGCGCGCCTGGCACAGTATCCGCGCGGCAGCCGTAAAGCGGAAGCCGTCCCTGCGCCAGTCTACCCGGACACCCATTTATCCTTCCTTGCCAACGTCTACAACCATAAAGCCCGTGAATTCTACCATCGCCACGGGGTGCAGCTGATAGACGCAGCCTATGAAGCGCATGAAGAGAAGGGCGATGTGCCGGTGATGATCACCAAGCACTGCCTCCGCTTTGCGTTTAACCTGTGTCCTAAGCAGGCGAAAGGGAACATTAAGAGCTGGAAGGCCACCCCGATGCAGCTGGTCAACGGTGACGAAGTGCTGACCCTCAAGTTCGACTGCCGTCCATGCGAAATGCATGTGATTGGCAAGATGAAAAACCACATCTTCAAAATGCCGCAGCCCGGCAGTATCGTGGCGTCCGTGAGTCCTGACGACCTGATGAAAACCCTGCCAAAACGCAAGGGCAGCTAATTACCGAACGTGCGTGTCCGGTTTGCGCGATTTCTGCCACAGGTGGTGTTCGCGCAAACCCTCCGCCGACTCTTCCGCAGCGCTTCGTAACTCATCGCTGTCGGCTTCATGACGAAGCTGATGCCCCACATTCTTTACCCATACATATTCATGTCCTTTGTGCCCGGCCATCAGCTGGCCTGAAAACAGCGCACAGATAAGCATAACGAGAGATAACCCTTTTTTAATCATGGATTCACCGCTATAAAATAATACGGGATAATCATGATGATTATTTTATGGTGTTATTATTCAAAAAATAAAATTCACGCAAAGAAAATGTCAAAAAATGTGGTTTTTTAATAATGATTAAGATATTTCCTAAAAATCATTAAGGACTTTGTAAACTCCCATTTCTTGTCCACAATGGATATTCAT